>CAZVSL010000240.1:0-8748 GCA_964629935.1 uncultured Calditrichaceae bacterium
GGGAGCACCAGAAAAATGCGCTGCAGATAGCACGCTTTCTGCAGTCGCATCCGGCAGTGCGCCAGGTGTATTACCCCGGCCTGCCTGATCATCCTCAGGCAGATATCATCGAGAGGCAGACCTCCGGCTTTGGCGGCATGCTTTCGTTCGAGCTCGAAGGCGGCCTGCCGGCGGCACAAACGGTATTGCGCGCCACAAAGCTTTTCTATCTGGCGGAATCGTTCGGCGGCGTCGAGTCTTTGATCGAGCATCCCAAAACCATGAGCCACGCCTCCATGACGCCGGAAGCACAGGCGGAGGCCGGCATCACAGATGGCCTGCTGCGCATTTCCGCGGGCTTGGAGGATTGTGAGGATCTACTGGCGGACTTGGAACAAGCGCTGGAGCAGATGAGCCGGACAGCAGCGAGCAGAGCGGCATAAGAGGTAGAACGGAGGCCGGGAATCGTGAAGCAGGTCCCGGTTTTCGAATTACGATTTCCGAAAAACAAACGCCGAAAAAATGAGAGTCATCGTTCAAAAATATGGCGGCAGCTCGCTGGCTTCGCTGGAGCGCATCAAGGCTGTGGCCTTGCAAGTCTGCCAAGCGCGCGAGCGCGGCTTCGGGGTGGTGGTTGTGGCCTCTGCCATTGGCGACACCACCGATGCTCTGGTGGACATGGTTGCCGCAATCACCGACCGGCCGCCGCAGCGTGAGCTGGGTCTGCTGCTTTCAACCGGGGAAATTGTGTCTGCATCTTTGTTGGCGATGGCATTGCAGGCGCTTGGCAAGAGAGCGACTTCCCTCACCGGTCCGCAGTGCGGTATCTTTGCCAGCGGCAGCCACGAACGCGCCCGCATCGCACATATCAACAGCACAAAGGTGCTGTCGTTGTTGCAGCGCGGTGACATCGTCGTCGTTGCAGGCTATCAGGGACAGATAGCGGATGACATCGCAGTTCTGGGCCGCGGCGGCTCCGACGCCTCTGCTGTTGCCCTGGCAGCCGCTTTAAACGCTGAACGCTGTGAAATCTATACTGATGTTGATGGCGTCTATACCTGCGACCCGCGGCGTGCGCCAGCGGCCTCTCCGTTGCCGCGCATTTCCTACGAAGAGATGCTGGAGCTGGCCGGCTGCGGCGCACAGGTCATGATGGGACGCGCTGTCGAAATCGCACGTAAGTATGGCGTTCGAATCAGAGTGGCTTCCAGTTTCAATCGTACGCACGGCACGCTAATCACACGAAAGGAATCTGGCTTGGAAAATTTAACCATCACCGGCATAGCGGCAAGAGACAACATTGCACTGGTTGAGATTATGAGTCTGAAAAAGCTGCGGGATGAAGCAATGCCTATTCTGCGTCAATTTGCAGATGCAGATATCAACATCGGTCTCTTAACAACAAATTGTTGCCGGGAGCAGGTACAGTATGCGCTCGTTGTAAATCAGAGCCACATCCCCGCTATCACCCGAATTCTGGAATCCGGACAGCAGGGGCAGGTCTTGACTCGTTACCAGGTCAATCGGGAAGTCGCTCAGGTATCTGTGGTTGGCTTCGGCATCGCCGAGAACGCCGGCGTGGCGTTTGAAGTGTTCGACACGCTGGCCCGGAAGCAAATCGAGGTGCTGCTGACAAGCACATCCGAAATCAAGATCTCAGTGCTCGTGCCTCTTGACAAAATCGATCAGGCCGTGCGTTGTCTGCACACTCATTTTGGTCTGGATGACCTGCGCGATGGCGCCTTGCCGGCGCCCATCAACTCGTCCGGCATAGCGGCGCCGGAAGGTATCTAAGAATCCAGCGCCCGCCTGGGACTGCGCCCTTAAGCCCAATATCCTAGTGTAAAACCTCCCCGCTTATCTTACTTTCTGACCATTTTTAACCCACCTGGGCAAAAACTAACCAATTTCAGGCCGATTCATGTCGTGTAAATCGCAGTGCATTGCGACGTTTCTACGCATAAGTCATTGAAAATTGGTGTTGCTTTCAGAAGTGGTATATGAATTGCTGAAGCAAGCGCACAACAATGGCAGGGATGCAACCCTCAGAATCATGGATGACGCCGGTTTCCCCGCGAAGGGACGCCGGTCGATGCAAAAGACAAGGTATGCTTACAATGATTCGCAACGAGCTTTTCATCGCCTTTCGCGCTTTGGCTTCTTTCTTCTTCCTTCTATCCATGGGATGCGCCGCCGGCCAGCTACAAAACATTGAGGTTTTGATACGGCAGCACAACTGGCCGGATGCTCAACAAGCGTTGGAGCAGAGAATCCGTAATAACCCCAGGGACGGGGAAGCGCATCTTCTTCTTGCCGAGGTATATGCAGAGAGGGACCTCATTCTGCAGATGAATGCGACGCTGACAACGCTGCGGTCGCTTTCACCCCGCTACAAGGATGAAGCGGATTACCTCGCGCAGAAGTATTGGATCATAAATTTTAATCTGGGGAACAGCCACTTTGAGGAGCACTTCTTCGAAGAAGCCGTACCTTTCTTCCGGCGGTCAACGTTGCTGGATAGCAGCAACGTTCATGGTTGGCAAAGGTACGGCGACGCGCTGTTTAAGGTGCGCAGGCTCACGGAAGCCAAAGCCGCCTATCGCCGGGCGCTGCAGCTTGAACCCTACAATCTTATCGTCAAGAACAATCTTGCTGAGATTTACTTCACCCTGAAAGAGTATGACCTGGCCATCCGGCTTTGCGATGAAATTCTCGCGCGGGATGAGTATGACGTCGATGCTCTGCAACGCCGGGCATACTCACATAAAGCGCTGGGCAACTTCGAGCAGGCCGAAGCTGACTTCATGGAAGCCGCCCTCTTACAACCCTCCGCACGTTTGCTGGCCGATTTCGGATTGCTCTACTTTGAGCATCAAGACTATGTCAACGCTATCGGGCGTTTCGAAGAAGCGTTGAACTACACCGGTAATGAGGTTATGCTTTACCGGCATCTGGGCGAGGCCAGTCTTCGCATCCGCAATTACGAGGACATGGCGCATTGGTATGGCAAGCTGGTCATCGCAGACCCGGACGACCTCGTGGGCTGGAAGAATCTGGCGGTGGCGTATGAAGCGCTCGGCAAGAAAGAGGCGCTGGCACAAGCGCGCCACTACATCAACCACATAACCAGTACCAACTAAATTCAGATTGACATCGGGGATTTGTTACGCATGGAGCAAAGGGGCTTCACAAAGATTAGAACGGTTCGCTTGCACTGGATATTTCTGGCGCTTTCTGCTGTGCCGGTCATAGCACAGGCGCAGTTCCGTGTGACCGGCATGGCGCCGCGCCAAAACGAAATCAATGTGGCTGTCACCAGTCCAATCTCCGTGACATTCTCCAATGATCTGGAGCCCGCCACCCTGGACGAAACTACCTGGTCAGTTTATGGCAGTCAGACCGGTTTCATCTCCGGCAGCATCAGCTATGATGCGCCGGCGCGTACGGCTACTTTTACGCCGGATGTGCCCTTCAAGGAAGGCGAGCTCATCAGCACGGTGCTGACCTCGCTGGTGCGCAGTGTTCCGGGGCGCAACCTGCAGCCATTTCAGGCCTCCTTCACGGCAGCAGTCGAATTTGGCACAGGCATTTTTGATGAACGGGCAGAAATCCCACTCGGCCCGAACTTTGAGAATCCGACCGATCGCGACCCGTATGCCGTCTGTGCCGGAGATTTCAATAGTGACACGTATGTCGATCTTGCCGTCGTCAACAATACCACCAACAGCGTATCTATCCTGCTAAACGAGTTCTTCTCCGTCAACGGTACCCTGCGGCTGGATAGCTCGGCGCCCGTTGGCAACGGCCCGACGGCACTCACGGCCGGCGATTTTGATAAAGACGAATTGCTCGACCTCGCGGTCAGCAATTTCGATGAGAATACCATAACGGTGTTGCGTAACGCTGGTAGGGGCAGACTGGCGACGACGCAATCTATCCCGACGCACGAACACCCGACGCAGTTGGAAGCGCGCGATTTCAATAACGACGGCCAAATGGATTTGGCGGTGGTCGTGCTGGGAGTAAACCGGTTGCAGGTTTTCCTGAACCTGGGCGATGGCAGCTTCACCACCGCTGCCAACACCTATGCCACCGGCGCCAGCCCGCATGGCCTGGCAGCGGGCGACTTCGATAACGACGGTGATGTCGACCTCGTGGTCGCCAATTCCGGAGACAATTCCATCATTGTTTACCGCAATGATGGCCGCGCCAATTTTACCAACTCCGGCGAAACCAGCGTCCCGGACTTTCCTACCGTCGTGCGCACCGGCGACCTGAGCGGACGTACCACGGGTGAATACGGCGACGGCCTGCTCGACCTGGTGCTGGTGCATCCGAATATTAATGAAGTCTCGGTGTTTGTGAATCGTAGTCGCGACGGCGGCTTTGCCTTGCAGGAACGCCTGGACGCGGGGCTGCATCCGACCGACGCCGTGATCGCCGACGTCGATACCTTCGATAACACCGCGCTGGCTACTGGCTTTGGCAAGGACCATGACCTCGACTTTGCGGTGCCAAATCTATTTTCCAATGACGTCTTTTTGTTCCGCAATCAATTCAATAACGGTTTTGCCTATAACGCCGAAGAGGTGCAGCCGGCCGGCGAAACCCCGGTCAGTATTGCCGGCGCAGATTTTGACCGCGACGGCGATATGGATTTGGCAGTCGCCAATCTCACGGTGCACGGCGTCTCCATTCTGCTGAATCAGGGCGGCCGCGGCGACGCCTTACGACTGACCGATCCATCAAGCTTATTCGATTTTGGCCAGGTATATGTCGGTACGGATTCCACTCGTAATGTCCGGCTGTACAATCCCACCGAGGCGCCCGTTACCATCGACGAAATTTCAGCCAACATGCCCCAGTTTCGCAGCAGCATCTCTCAGGCGACCATCGAGCCGGGGGCATTGTTCAACTTCGATATAACCTTCTCGCCCACCGATACCGTGGTTTACCAGGATACCCTGACCATTCGCGGCAATCTCACTGGCGAGCAGCAGGAGCTGAAAGTCGCGCTGCGCGGTGAAGGCATCATCGCCATCATCAGTGTCGTGCCAGACACCCTGGAGTTTGGCCGTGTGCTGCCGCCAGAGACTGCAACCTTGCCTATCCAAATTACCAACTCAGGCAACGGCGCGCTCAACATCAACCGCTTTGAATTTACGGATGCAGCGTTTTCAACCCAGGCGCCGCGGGTGAGTATCCCGCCCTATTCCACGCAGCCGGTTGATATCAGCTTTGCGCCAACGACGCCATTCGTTTACATCGATACGCTGGCCATTCACAGCAACGACAGTCTGAACACGCCGACTCCTGTGATTCTGCTTGCCGGGCCAAACGACTTTCCGCCGCAGATCACCTCTGTTGACACAGTGACAGCAACTGAGGATATCTTCTTCACCTACACCGCGACTTCCAGTGATTCCGATGGCACACAGGCCCGCTTCCTGTTTGAGGATCTGCCGGGCTGGCTGCGCCCGAGCTCCAACGACATTGCGAACGTTTCCGTCGAAGGCACGCCACTGGAGGGCGACTTGGATACAACTTTCACGGTCATCGCCCTGGACGGCATGCGCTCCGACACGCTCGCAGTCTATGTGCGGGTAATACCGGTAAACGATCCGCCGCAGTTTGACCCGATATCCGATTTCACCACAACCGAGCTCGAGCGGCTCTCCTTTAACCTGTCGGCATCCGATCCGGAAGACAGTACACTGACTTTTGCAGCGCCTGGGTTGCCGGCTGGTGCAGTCCTGACCGAAAACGCGAACAACACAGCCACGTTTTCGTGGATTCCGCCGGCCGGTTCCCGGGGTGTCTATACCGTGCCCTTTATCGTCAGCGAGGTCTATGAAACGCCGCCACTGAGCGACACCGTGGTTGTACAGATCGAAGTGGTGAAGGCGCTGCCGGACCTGGTAGCAGCGCCTCTGAGCGTTCCCACAACAGATGTCGCGGAGGGCCAGACCATCCCGGTTACAGGTGTGGTGCGGGCAGATTTTTCCACGGTTGACCAACCCTTTCGGCTGACCTTTTATCACAACCGCGAGATGGTACGTGATACGGTCATAACACAGCTTGCCATAGGTGAAGAGCTGGCATTTGTCTACCAGGCGCGCATGCATTCTGCCGGCGACCACGAAATCGCCTTTGAAGTTGATGCCGGCGAACAGATTGTAGAAACGAACGAGGAGAACAATTTCGTGCTCTTGCTTTTTAAGGCCAGAAAGCCGGAGCTGGTCGTGCGGCCCAATCCGTTTACGCCCAACAGCGATGGCTACAACGATTTGGCGGTGTTCGATTTCAGCGATCTGACCCTGGAGACTCCGGAATTGCAAATCTTCAATTTTCGCGGGCAGCCGCTCGCTACTTTGCGCAGCCCGTTGGGCGCACAATTTCGCTGGGATGGCCGGGATGAACGCGGCAAGCACCAGCAGCCGGGCCTCTATCTCTACATCCTCTCCGACGGCGGCAGCCGGGTGATGAGCGGCTATGTGGTTCTGGCGAGATAACTGACTAATGGTGTGTCAATGTATTTGAGTCCTGAATCGAGCGATTCTCTTGTGCGGGGTGGTTCGGTGTTCAAGCTTCAGCTTTCCCGGGCGGCGGGAATTGCACGCTAAAGCGTGAACACCCTTCATACAACCCAGTGGTGAAGATTTCCTTGCATGAATCGCTCAATTTGGGTGAGTGTTGAGGTGTAATTCGAACTTGAGCAGCAAATACACACAAACATGTTCATAATCGAGACTAATTAAAAACACCGCAGGCTCTGTAAACAAGAATGCAGATGATAGCAAGTAACAGACGTAAGACAGCAACGCGAATTTTCTTGCTGACCAGCCTCATGCTCTTCGCATCGTCCTGGTGGCGACCGCTGTTGGCCCAAAACCTTTTGGTGGCCAATCCTGCGGAAGTAAAGGATTTCCGCGCCGGCTTTGCCAACCCGGGGATTATCGTGTTTCAGGATGCGCATGCAGCATTGGGCGGCAAAGTGTACCATCTCGGCTTTGCCTCCGAAGCCAGCACTCCGTTTCGCCAGGGCTATGTTAGCCTGGCGCTGCCCACGGGAATCAGCCAGGCCATGGGACTGGGCTTGCAGGCGCAGTATTTCAACACACCGCTGTACAGCCAGAGCAACCTGTCCTTCGTAATTGCGCGGCGCTGGCGCCACCGGTTTGGCTTTGGCGTCCGCTTCAATCTGTTTTCACGCTCGTACAATTCCGAAAATTTTGACCTGGTCGATGCCGATGACCCGGTCTTCAGAAACGGCACAACGCAGTGGGCCGGAACCTTTGGGGCAGGGGTTTCGGTACTGCCGCTGCCGTTTCTGAGTCTGGGCATCGGCATCGACCACATTAATCGGGCGAATATCTCGCTTGCCGGCGATGATGTTTATCAGCCGCTGCAGGCACATATCGGCGGCACGCTTGATTTCGGCCCGCTGCAGGCGACGTTCCGCACTTTCTACGAAGATGGGCGCTGGCTGCCAGGTGCAAGCGTCAGCACGGCATTCCGGCATCAGGGCTATGCCATGCTCGGTTATAGTGAAAACACATTTCAGGCAGAGGGCCAGCTTCGCATCTCCGGCCCCCTGAGCTTGAACTACAATTATGAGTACACCTTGTTTGATGGCGAGGGCGTGGGCCAGGGCTCGCACGCCGTCACACTGATCCATGAGTTTGACCGCCGGCCCAACCTGCCCAAATTCGAAATTCCGGAAGACTTTCGGGCGCAATTTGAGCCGCCCGACCATGGCATGAATGACGATACGGACTTCTATGTCTATTCCGTGGTCGACAAACTGGAGATCATAGAGAAGAAGCTAACCCGGGTAATCGATCCGCAGGTTACGCCCGACCAACTGGCGGAGCTGACCGTGCATGAGCTCGGGGTGCTGGACTCAACCCTGAACGAGAATGTCACACCCTACGAGGCAGCGCCAATTGACCTGCGCCAGATTCCGGCGACGCTGGACGCCACCTTATCCGAAAAATACCTGACGTTCATTCGCGAGGTGTCTGAGGAGATCAATGACAAAGGCGTGGCCACGCGCGTTATCACCCCGAAGCAATCCTATCTGCGCGCGGCAGGATTGCGGCGCTATTTTCACGTGGACTCACTTGGCTCCGGACGGTTGGCATTCATGGAGCCGGTTTACAAATCTCGCCGGGATAGCTTGTATGCCATCCAAAAGCTCGGCGACCGCCGCATCAAGCCATTTGAATCCTGGCTGACGCTTTCTCCCGCCGCCACTACATTTGAAATAACGCCGGTGGCAAAGGTGGCATCACGGCAATGGCGACTCATTATCAGTGACCGCCAGGGACAGGAAGTGCGAAGGTTTGAAGGCAAGGGCCGGCCCATGGCCGAGCTGCAGTGGGACTGGCGCACGGCGCGCGGCGAAATCGTGCAACCGGGCGTGTACAGCTATGCCCTGCACTGGCAGGATAATTCCGGCGAATGGCAAGAAACCGACAAGAAATACATAAGTGTGCAGAAACTCATGCGAAATATCAGAATCGAAGTGACTCATAAACCAAAAGACAGTGGAGTAGAAGCCGATGAGATCGACATTATCCTCAAGCGTTAGGCTGCCTATTTTTAAAATCACAAGCAACATCATCCTGATCGCACTGATTGCCGGCAGCACGGCTGGACTTGCGACAGCGCAGCAACGGTTTCAGGAACAAAATCGTGCAGAAGCGATGCAGGGACAGACTGCCGGGCAGAACGCCAGTCAGGGCCAGGCCGGTGAGCTTTCCGCCG
>CAZVSL010000241.1:0-4585 GCA_964629935.1 uncultured Calditrichaceae bacterium
TTTGGGATTCAAGCCTCTGTCCGACAGACCGGCGTGCTCGATGGATAACGTCATGTGAACTGCCTCAAGCCGTTGCGATGTGAGATGCCCATAAGCAAACCCATAATAATAAGCGTAATCAGAAATGAAAATCCGCCGCGGCTGATCAAAGGCAAGGTAATTCCGGTCAGCGGAATGAGTTTGATCACGCCGCCGATATTGACAAACACCTGGATAGCCAGAATCGACGTAAAGCCGACTGCGAGCAATTTCTCGAACTCATTTTCACAGTCCGCAGCCACGCGGACGCCCAGCAATATCAAAGCGCCGTACAATGAAACTATGAGTGCGGCCCCGACAAATCCCAGCTCTTCAGCAATAGCTGAATAAACGAAGTCGGAGACGACCAGAGGGATGTTGGTGGGATAGCCCAACCCCAGACCTGAGCCGGTCAGGCCGCCGGCGTTGAGCGCGAAGAAAGAGTTCATGATCTGATAGACATTATCCCACCAGGCAGCATCGTGCGGCAGACGCCAGAGGTCGCCCCAGATCAGGAAGCGTTGCAGCACGTGGGGCGGGGCGATGCCTTCCAGGAGAAAAATCAGCTTTGAGGTGAGCACCACGAAAGCGATGCCGCCGAAAAGATAGATATACCGTCGCGTCGTCACAAAGATCATGATGATGACCAGGCCGCCGTAGATGATCACCTGGCCGAAATCCTTGAGCAGGACGAACAGAAATTGCGGAATCAGCCAGATCAGCAGAAACGGCCCCCAGGGAATGAGCAGCCGCGATAAAGTCTTGCCGCGAACTTTTGGCCCGCGTTTGGTGAAGCTGTCTTTGTATTTTGCAAAAAAGCCGGCCAGGAATATGACGATGGTTATTTTGAACGCCTCCCACGGCGTCATGCTGTAGACGAAGCGACCGCGTGCGCCCACCTCACTGAGCGCAACAAAAACGATGAGCAGCAACACGGTAATCGCCATCCAGAAGAAAGGCTTGTCGAGGGAATCCATAAAATCATCGCGGGCGCTTTTCCGGACCAGATAAACGATAGCCAACAAAGCAACGAGATAGGAGACGATAACGCGTGTCCAGCCCGGAACATTGGCCAGAAATTCACGCAGCAGCTCGCCAGCCTTGAAATCGTCAAGCCTGAGCAACTGCCTGGCTTCTTGTTGAATGGAAGAGAGACTGCGTTCATCAGGTTCGGTGGTGGAGGTGACGCCCACACCGGTGGAATCGATAGCCAGGGAATCCTCGTAAGCTTTTTTGAGTGCGGCTGCCGAATACTGCCGCACCAGAGCCTGCTGATAATCGACATTGATAGCAGAGCTGATGCGATACTGGATGACAAATCCGCCCGCAGTCAGCAAGGCCGCTACCACCAGGATGGAATAATCGCCTTTGTAGTACTTTTTCAGGGCAAGATAGACCGCGAAAAACGCCGCCATGAGCAAGGCGTTGCGCAGCAGGATCACGAGACTCGGGTCGTAGCCGCGGGCATTGCCGGCAACATACACACTCAGCATGCCAATGATGGCGATAACCAGTGCAAGGGTGAGGCCGAAGACGGGATGGATTCTGTTACGCATTGTTGTGTTAGCGAATTAAGACAGTGAGCGAGATCAAAACTGAATCAGCTCATCACCATGAAGATAAAGAGCGTTCCGTTATTAACGATCTAATTATGGACCAGTGTTTGCAATACCGCAGTTCAAAATACCCTGGTGAGACTTTGGGTAACTTGCTGCCTTTGGTAGTAATCAATGAATAGAGTAGGTTAATCGATAAAGCACCGAAAGCCTAACGGCGTAGAAGCGCAATTCCGATTGGTTTTGTCTGCACGACACAATTTTAACGATAAAAAAACTCCGAGTCAAGCTCCTTGTTAAACGCGACCTCAAGCACAATTGAGTCGATAAAATCACGGCCGTTGGCGCGCACCACGGTGCGGTACGGTATCATCACGCCTTCGACTTCGCGGTAATTGGAGTATACTTCTTCGATGGTCGCGAGACCTGCTTCTGCCGCGCCCTGATAAGTCTTCTTGTGCACGAGAAAGGTTTCGGCATTGATGTGAATGGAAAAATAGTCGTTGGTGATATTCTTGACTTGCAAAATATGAAATGTGTCGCCGCCGATGCTCTCGCGGTTGAGGTATTCGATGCGATAACCCGGGCTGTCATAATACTTGAGCAGGTTGATGACATCACGAAACAGGCCGCGTTCCATTTCGCGTTGTTCCAGAGCTGAGAGGGCGCTGAATTCATCACCGATTTGTTTCCAGCTATCCTTGCCGTTCAACACCTGAATGCGCGTGCCGTTCTGTAGTTGCATGACCTGCTTGGTCTTGTCCGGCAGTTGTATGGTCTCGGTTACCGTGAGCTGCACTTTGGTCTGGCGTCCCTTGATTTCGCTTTCCGTTTTAATGGTGAAGTTTTCGATGTTTTGGAACGTCTCAGCGCCGCCGGCGGCCTCGACAGCCTGCCGCAGGATTTGCCGCGCCTTGTCCTCGTTGTCCTGGCCCCTTGCTGAGGCGGCCAGCAAAAACAAAATTGAAACGGTCAGGAGACGCAGGACAGCGGCGGGCTTAGATAGATAATTGTGTATCGAGTACATAAAAACTCCGTCTGCTTGGGATATCATTTGGGTGCTTTAAACTATCAGTTTTTGGAAGCGAAAACCCGGCATCAACAGCACAACACAGGAGGTGCAGTTGAGCTTGCACCAGAGCTCAAAACCGTCGACAGGGTTATGCTTTTCAACAAAAAGCGAAATCACGGTGCCGTGGCTGACCACCACGCAATTCTCTTGTGTCAGGGTGTCGGCGATATGTTGCGCAATCGCCACAGAGAAGCGCTCGAGGGCCTGGTTGGCTGACTCCGTTCCCAAAACCGGCAGATCTCGCTCTGCAAATATACCCTGATTCAACTGCCGATGTTCCGCGGGACTCATGATCGGCAACGGGCGGCGGTCGATTTCCTCCAACCCGGGGACAAGCATGCAGTCCAGAGTCAATCCGGCGGCAACGATTGCGGCTGTTTCATGGGCCTTGGATTCTGTACTGGCATAGAGTGAGAATGGCAGATATGGCTTGAGCTTTTCTATGAGGGAGAAAGCCTGTCGCTGGCCTTGCTCTCCCAACTTCCACTCAGCAGGCGCTCTTGACGGCTCCAACACAGGCATGGCGTGTTTGACCAAAAGAAGCCTGCCGCCGGATTGGGTTTTGCTTTTCGCTCTTATAACGCTCTCCCGGTCTGGTCTCTAAGGAGCAGTCTTGACCTCCTTCGATGAGCTCAAGACAGGCCTTTTTCGCGATGATGCAAATTCTTTGTTGGCGAGTATGAACGGTTATTCGGGGTTTAGAATCTCATCTGGAAGTTCCGGTATACCTCACGATTCTGTCTTCCACCTGATTAGCGCATCATCATAGACCGTAATGAGATCGTGATAGGTCAACACGCCCAGCAGTTTGTCTGGCTGGTCTTCATTAATCACGGGAATTGAGGTATATTTGCTCTTCAGGAATTTTACCAGCGCTTCGTGCAGGTTCTCCTTTGGCACGACGTACACATAAGGCGTTTTGATATCTTCAGCAACGATGACGTTATCGATGCCGGCCTCGCCGATAACCGCGCGCAGCACGCTCATGGAAAGCAGCCCGGTGATCTTACCATCTCCGTTCACAACGGGAAAGATATCTTCCTCGCGGTCCGAGAACAGCGGCAAAATACGTTGGATGGGCATGCTGTTTCTTATGACCGGCATGGCAGCGTTGGCTTTGTAGGCCGCCTCTACCGGGATTTCCTTGAGAATATCCACGATCAGATCGCCGCGGTGCGCTGGCGATTCTGCATGGTTCTTGACTTGTTGACTATAGATGCTCCACTTGCGCGCTATGAGAAATGCCAGCGTGGAAGAAAAAATCAATGGCACCAGCAGGGTATAACTGCCGGTCATTTCAGTGATCATGATAGTCATGGAGACGGGAACGTTAGCAGCGCCGGAAAAGAAGGCAGCCATGCCGATAAGCACAAACGCCGTGGGCTGTGTCACAATGTCGGGAAAGAGATAATTCGCAATGCCGCCATAAGCGCCGCCCAGCATGGCGCCCATGAACAAAGAGGGCGCAAAAATACCGCCGCTGCCGCCGGAGCCAATGGAAAACGAGGTGGCAAATACTTTCAAAAGTGCAGCCATGAGCATGAGCTTGATCGCGAGCTGCCCGTCGATAGCCTTTTGAATCCAACCATAGCCAGAGCCAAGAATATACGGGAAAAAGAAACCGAGCGCACCAAGCAACAATCCACCCAGGGCTGGCTTTAAGTAGCGGGGCAATTTGAGCGGCGTAAAGAACTTCTCGTGAATACCGTAGAATATTTTGACATAGAAAATGCCGAGCAAAGCACAGACAATTGCAAAAACTCCATAGAAGATAAGTTCTGTTGGATTGCGGAATATGAATTCACCGGTGGTGAAAATCGTGTGCCAGCCAAAAAGACTGGCGTAAACACTGTACCCGATGATCGACGCCGTTATGGCCGGCACCAGGCCTTCGGTTTCCATGTCATCTTTATACAGACATTCGACCGCAAACATGGCG
>CAZVSL010000241.1:4595-8745 GCA_964629935.1 uncultured Calditrichaceae bacterium
GGCGCCGCCGATGGGTGAACGAAAAATAGAACCGATGCCGGCGGCCATACCGGATACGACCATGGTGCGCCGTTCTGAGTCCGATAGCTTCAGGCGTGTGGCCAGCACCGAGGCGAATCCCGCGCCGATTTGTGCGATCGGACCCTCGCGGCCGGCGCTGCCGCCGGTGCCGATGGTAACGGCAGATGCCAGCGTCTTGATTATGGGCACACGGCCACGAATAAAACCACGCTCGTGATGAAACGCTTTGATGACGCCGTCTGTGCCATGGCCTTCGGCCTCCGGCGCCCAGATGTAGACCAGCAGTCCGGACACCAGACCACCAATCGTCGGGATGATTAAGAACCACCAGTTGTACTTTGCCGGAATCGCATGGCCCGCTTCCAGACCGCCTTCACCGCCAGGCAAGGGCGGGTAGAATCCCGCCAGACCTTCCAGTGAAATGAGCTCGATGAACTCCTGGATGTGAAAAAACAGTATGCCGCCAAAACCCGCAACGATGCCGATGATAAAGCTGAAGAACATCCAGCGTCCGGTGAATCTGAACTCGAACTGACCGAAAAATCTCAGCAGGAAGCGGCGTCCCAATAGCAACTGCCGCCTGACCTTATGTTTAATCGCAGCTCTCCTTTTTGCATAGTAGTACTTGTGACTGAATCAGGCTGCGTTTCTCCGCTACCCTGGCCAGTCTGGCAATTTCAGCCAAGCGCGCGAAACTGTGCGGCGTCATCATGTAGATTCGCTTTCCCCAAAAAAGTCGAATCAAGTTGAAGGCATGCTTGCGCGAGTAGGTTATGAGTATGTGTCCCCCCGCCATCGTGACGCGCTGCAACTCTTCAAGGAGCTGCAGCCGGTCACGCTGATACTCAAACAGGCCGATGGCCATTACCAGGCGGAAAGTATCAGACTTCAGCGGCAGGCGTATCGCGTCAGCGCAAAAGAAGCCAGCGCGGCGCCGGCGGCGCCGGGCCAGCGCCAGCATGTTGCGGGAGCGGTCCGCCGCAAACAGTCTGGCGCTGGCAGGGACCAACTCGATACCGGCGCCCGTGCCCGTGCCGACATCCAGAACCCTGCATTGCTGCAAGCGCAGATCGTGCAGCAGCTCTGCCAGATTGGTCATCTCCTGGTCAGTGACGGCGCGCAAAAGCGGCAATCGGCGATACCAGTCATAGGAACGCGCCCGCGCGTCCCATATTCTCATGAATAATATGTCATGTTGTTGAGAAAGCAAGTTGAATTTATCCGTCCGGTGCGGCTGAGTGGTTCTTTTCCCCTGTCATCGCACACTTTGAACGGAATCTTAAAGAAACCTTCCAAATATTGAGCAAAAGCAGCCTCAAGTCAGGATGGCTGCTGGAAAGTCTGCAAAAATTGGTAAATACTATCTTCCCATTTCGCCATTGTTTTCTCCGGTCCGACGCATTTGACGAACCAGGGCCCGGATTCAGCCCCTTCGATGACAGCGGCCAGCATTCGGAAGCCGGGCTTCTCGGTTGCGGTTGGCGCCATGGGCCGCGTTTTGAATAAGTACGTACCGGAGACATCAACAATAGTCTGCTGCAAACCATTGACTGTTTGTTTTTCGGTTTCCGGTTGGAGCTGGCCGTTCTCGGGTTGCTTGAACTGCGAAACCCAGCGCTCGATGTTGGCTTGCACGCCGCCGCCTTCTCCCTGGAAATAGAAAACAACCACGGATGCATCTTCCGGATCGGATTCCACCCCGGGCAGGCGATATTGCGCTTTGCGCATGGATGAAGTTGGCATCTCCTTGGTCCAGTCCTCCGGCGCCTGCCACATCATACCGGCTGCAGCTTGTGTCATGGTATTAGAATCAGATTGGCTCTCCGGGGTTGTTGTTTCCGTTTCCTGTTTTTGCTCACTACAAGCGCATAGCAGAACTAATGTGGTTAAAAGCAGTCTCTTCATAGTGGTAACCGTATTTTGTTTTCAGAACTGTTTACTTTTAATTGCGGCAAAATAGTGTGAATAAATCAGATTGTCAAGCAAATCGCCATTTCCAGAGACTCTCCGCTTTCTCGTGCGCCTCGGGCAACCTGATGATATCATCCCGAAGCTCGTGGTCATCACCGCATAGCTCAGCAATCAATCGCTGGCGCTGCTCGGGCGCCGCCGCGACCACTCGCTCGAAAGTCGTCTTAACTTCTTGCCATCTCTGCGAATTCATGTGTGCGATTCGTTCAACGTCCGGCTAAGAGTCAATTTGCTTGAATATTTAAAGATCAGGCATTCAGGTGTAAAAATGCAAGCAGATCTTGCCGCAATGTCGAGTTTGTTCGGTCCGGAGATGCCGCCGGGCCACAAAAAAAGCCAGAGCGCTATTCCAACATATTTGCGCTCTGGCCTGAAGGAGGGTGAAACTGTTGGGTCTAATTGATATTCGGATGCGTGGGCGGTGAGGGTAGCTCATCCGAATCGCCGCCTGAGACCGTGGAATAGATGATCAGGCCTGCTGCGGTAACAATGCCGCCGCGTATGAGCCACTTTACACCTTTGTTGCCGCTGCCTTTTTGCGCAAAAGTCGCGGAAAGCTCGACGTGCATGGTATCGGTCTTGCCGGCTTTGAGCTCAAGCGGAACGAACTGCTGTTCATAGCCCGTCTCTGAAAGCAGGAGCTGATATTCGCTGGTCACAAGATCACACACCAGCAGCGGTGTGGTTTCATCGAACAGCACGCTGTCGCCGACCACGCCAACGATATCTACTTCTTCCGGTTCTGACGTGATATACAGGCAACCGACCAACTGATCGCGCACTTCATAAAACGGTTTGCTCAGATCGGGCGGAATCACCATTTCATCGAGCTTTCGTCTGGGATCGAGGTTGACGGCCTGCTTGAACACAGAGTTGATTTCCGAGCGCGACGCGTTCTGGCGCAACAGCACGAAGCCGGTGTACAGGTATGCTTCGAACAGATATTCGCGCTTGGCATCTGATATCTCGGTAACGCGCTTCAATGAGCTGAGCGAGCGGTCAAACTTGGCTTCCCAGAAAAACTTCTTGCCCTGAATCAGATTCTGTAAGGCCAGATCCTGGGCCCGCGACTCGCTGGTGATACAAAGTCCCCCAAGCAAAAACAGCAAAACAAATGCGGTTGGTTTCGACATAAATCTAAATCCTGGTTTCTTTCATTACACTATCGCACATAGACAACTTTGCGAATTTGTTGGAATTTTCCGGCCTGAAGCCTGATAAAATACACACCCGTGCTCAAGGCGATGCCGCCGTCATCGCGGCCGTCCCACTGTACGCGATATACGCCGGGCTGCTTTTCCTCAGCGACCAGTTGGCGCACCCTCTGTCCGAGCAGATTATGCACGTTGATTGAAACGTCGCTCGCCTCGGCAACCTCGTAAAGTATGGTCGTGCCGGCATTGAACGGATTCGGATAATTCTGACTCAGCGAAAAGCGGTCCGGCAGCGGATTGCGAATGGCATCGGAGCCTTTGACATAATCATGGGCGCCGATGACCAGATCGAATTCGCGCGTCAATTCGCCGTTATGGGTCGTGAAGCTGTAGCTTTCCCGCTTGCGCAAGTCGATCTGCTTGTAGGTCGCTTTGTCCAGCAAGATGACTTCGAGCTCTTCCGGCAGCGAGTTCAAATTATTGAAGCGCAGCTCGACGCTTTCATCGGCGAGCGTCGTGGCTACTTCAAAAGTCCAGACATGGCCGGCATCTGTGGGCGGCCTGAAATCGGTCTTGAATACGCCGGCCAGGGTTTGCCAATCTTCATGGCGGAAGCGTACGCTGACAAAATCACTGATGTAAGGGGGCTGCAGATAGTCATGGCCGTCCCATTCTTCCGCTGCTGTGGCTGCGACCCCGATCTGGCTTGCGCGGTCATACAATTCGCCGGCATACGCTTCGATGCCGAGAAACCAGTCCGGTTCTGCCAGCGCGTTGAAGCGCACAGTCGTGGCCTCGCTTTCGGAAATTGGCGTTGGATAAATTGCGATTCGGACGCCGTCGCTGCGGCTGAAGAAAGAGTATCCTTCCCAGGGCTCGAGCGTGTTCACGTTGCTCGGAAGCTGCCATTGATCCTGGTAAGTATAAGGACCAATGATATCGCTGGCTGAGCCGGAGACCACCTGAATTTGTTCACGGCCGACCGGAAAAGTGAAAGGATTGCT
>CAZVSL010000242.1:0-4192 GCA_964629935.1 uncultured Calditrichaceae bacterium
AGAAATTACTTAGCTTCAGGTTTTAGCGAAAAACTCGGTTTGACAGCTCGCTTCGTTGCGGGCTTGTTTGCCCAGGATGGGGGGGGTGGAATTCCCCTCCACCGGACCCAGAGGAGAGGGTCAAGACGGTGATAGCAAAAGATGATATGCCGCTCGCTGCCCACATAAAACGACATGTAGCCAAGTCTTGACATTTTTGGGCAAGATTTGAAATCCCAAATCTGCGCTTCGCGACCCTGGGCTTTCGTTTTGTGAAGCCCAATAGCAAAGATGTCAAATCCATACTGTCACTCCCCGAGTCAAGCTAACTCTGTGAGCTTTGTTCCTTCAGGGTGAGTCCACTACGGGCTAAGAAATCAAGCACGATTGCTGCTTTGTAAGCGCCGGAGGTTTTCAATCTTGCGTTGCAGGTCAGTGCGTTGCGGGTGTTCTTCCAGGATGGCGCCCCACTCGGCCAGGGCGCGGTCATAGGCGCCGCGTTTGAAATAAATGAAGCCGAGATTTTCACGCACGGTGGTACTGCTCTCATCGAGACTTAGCAAGCGCTGGTAGATTTCGGCAGCTTCGCTAAACATGCCGTTGCGAAAATAGGCGTTGCCCAGAAATGTGTACGCCTGCTTTTTGTCCGGGAAGCTTTGGATGAGGTTGCGGAATGTTTGGATGGCTGCTTCGAAATCGCCTGCGCGATATCGCTCGATGCCCGCCTGTACGAGTCGATGGGCTTGTGGATCGCCGTCGAATACCACTCTGGCGCCCCGGTCTGCCGTGATTTCATTATCTGCATCGGCCTTGCCGTTTTCAAACCCGAATTCCTGCTTCCGGTCGCTGCCTTGCTTGCGCAGATATTTTTCTACCATGTGTACGCGCCTGGCCAGATCCGTACGTTCAGGATGGCTTTGCAAAACATGTCGCCATGCCTGCAAAGCGTTTTGCTTTTTGCCGAGCTTCCAGTAGATCAGGCCGAGGTTTTCGTGCACGGCGGGATCGGGTGTTGCGTCCGGATCGAGCTGTTCGTAGGCGGTAAGGGCTTCGCTGTACATCTGATTGCGAAAGTAGGCATTGCCCAGCATGGCGTATCCGTCCGCAAAGTCCGGTGACCGGCGCAGCACAGCTTTGAAGCAGATGATGGCGTCCTCGTACTCCCGGTTACGGTAGTGCCGGATGCCGCGCAGCAGCGGTGCATCAGCAGGCTCTGCGGGCAAGCTTGTTGCCGAGTCAAGGTCTGCGGTGGGCGTGAGCTCTTGTGGCTCTGTGTCGGCGGCGCCCACCGGTGCTGTTTTGCTTATAGGCTCTTGCGTGGTCTCCGTGTCATCCCTGTCGGGATGGGCGTGCCGGAATGTTACGCTGGCAAATTTGTCATCGAGTTCATCGCTTGAAATCTGATAAATTCGCAATAGCCGTGAGACCGGCTGTTTCGCAGGGGTTTCGCCGTGTGCAGGCGGTTCTTGCTCTTTGTCCGCGGCAATTTCAGCAGACGGTTGGTCTGCTGCGGATTCATCCATTTCATCGCGTGGGGAGATGACAAACTCATCATCGCGGCGCGAAAATTCCGAAGTTTCTATGTTCTCGAACGCCCGTTCTGACTCGGACGGTTCTGCAGGTTTGGTTGCTTCTTCCGCCGGCGTAGTGAAGGCAGCACTAAATTCGATATCCGCATAATCTCGTTGCGATGGCTGCCCTTGCTCAGAGTCAGATGCTATATCGCTTTGTTGTGTTGGCTCGTTTGCATCGGCATCTGGTTCGGCAACCGGCGTGGTCGGCGTGGGCGTTTCGGTCAGCTCTTCTCTTTCTTCTATTGTAAACGCCGGACTGATCTCGATATCCGTGGCTGGCTCTTCTGTGGCCGGAACGTCGCTATCTATCTGTGTTTCAGCAGCGTCAGACAGGTCTGTTGCTGAATCTGTATCAACTTGTTCAGCAGGGCGGAAATCTGCTTCCGGCTCATCGGGTCTTTCAATGATTTCAAATGCCGGGCTTGTTTCGATTTCGTCCAGGTGCTCCTGTGCAGCAAAGGCGGGCGGCATCTCCGTTTTTTCGTCTGGCTCTTCAGCCCGGTCCGGCGCAATTGGTTCGGCTTCCTGCTCGAAAGGGGGCAGAGGGGCATCGTTTTGTTCCTGTTGTTCATCTGACTCTTCAGCTCCAAACAGCTCCGGACTGATTTCGATTTCATCGGGCGGCCCCGCGTCACTTGACGATGAAGGATGTTGTTCGTCTTCCGGCCACGCTATCTCTTGATCGAACAGCAGGCTCTCTGTGTCCTTATCAAACCAGGGCAGAGCTTCAGATTCTGGCTGCGGCTCCTCAGACAGGCCTTTGTCGAAATCGGTGCTTATGTTATCGTCATCAAGACCGGATTCCGGTTCAGTATCACTGTCGGTTTCTTGCACCTGCGCATCATCAATGTAGTCGTCTCTTGACTCTTCTGCAAAATCGGTCTCTGGCTCATGCGCGCCGAGTAGCTCATCAACTTCAGAATCGTAAAAGCCGTGTTCGGTTTTCTCAGCACTCTCTTTAGATTCTGTTTCAATATCCTCGGATTCTGCCTCCTGCTCAGCGTCATCGGCCTGTACATCTGCCGCGACTTCTGCAAAGGTAGTCATTATGTTTTCATCGTGAGCTTCGATTTCATCCTGAACCCTGGTTTCGCCGCTGGTAGCTTTTTCATCCTCTTGCGTTGCCTCGCTCTTGTCCGCGTCCTCAGGCAGGGCGTCTTCTGGTTGGCGCTCGCTGTCAGAAGTTTCTTCCGTAGCGGTGGGCGTCTCCGCAGGCGGCGCTGTTGTCTCATCCTGGCTTGCTTCCGAAGGATGTTCAGGTTGGGTAAAAGCGCCGGGTTCATGGTCGTCAGCTTCAGGAACAGCGACTTCAGGCGTTTCTTCATCGGCGCCCAGGAAATCAAAGGCGCTTGGCAACTCCGGTGACAGCACATCCTCGCCCCGCGGTGACGCCGGCTCGCTGTCGGCTTCTTGCTCTTTTTTGTCTTCCCCGGCAGGAAAGTCCGGGCGGGATTTTGCCTCCTGACCTTTCTCTTCAGGCTCCGGTAGCGAGTGTGCCTCTGGTTCGTCCAGATCAAAGGGTGGCTCCCCGACCCTGACTTCAGCTTCGCTCTCAGAGGTGATTTTGCTTGCCTCGGCTGTGTCGCTGGCAACAGCGACAGCATCGCTTTCGGCAGATAGGGCCTGCACGTCACCATCATCGGTTTCATCGGCCGGCTCCTGGATCTCGGGTTCGGCTGGTTCCGGCCTGGCGTCTGATGACTGCGCTGACTCTGGCAGTTCTGGCTCTTGCTCAGGCAGAGAGGATTTCTCAACCGCGCCGGTCTCCTCAGCCAGGTCGAGCTCTTCCGGCTCATCCTTTTCTGTGGCGATGTCTATCTCGTCTGTTTCGAGCGCAGGGATGGCTTCTGCCGCTTCGGAGCGATCGTCTTCTTTGCCGGTTGCCGGCTCCGATTTTTCTGCCGTCGCCTCCGATTGATCATCCGGGGCCGGCGGTTCCGACAGATCTGTGGCGGCATCTGCTGAGGAAGCCTCAATTGTATGATGCACTTCTGCGGGCGGCGCAGACAGCTCTTCGGTAAATTCCTGCTCATCGACCAGCAGAGATTTGCCGTGTATGAGCTGTGGCTCCTGTGAAGTGTCTTCTTTTGCACTTCGAGACTCGGGGGGCGCCAGTAATTTGAATTCCGGCGGCGCCGGCAGGGCGATGGTGGTGGGAAGTAGGAGTCCCGCTTGCGCTTGCGCCTCTTGCTGATCGCTTTCGGATTCGGTTTCACGCTTTGTAGCGTCGATCTGGGAATCCGTTCTTAAACCCGTGGCAATCTTTCCGGCTTCGGCTTCTGCTTCCGTCGAAGTCTCCTCATCCGCCAGGTCAGCGTCTGGCGCGGGCGGTTCTTCCTGTTGCGGTGTCTCTGTTTTTGTCGAAGCTGCTGCTTCTGCCGGGGTCTCTTCATACGCCAAGTCAGCGTCTGAGGCGGGCGGTTCTTCCTGTATCGGCGTCTCTGCTTTTGTCGAGGCTGCTGCTTCTGCCGGGGTCTCTTCATCCGTCAGGTCTGCGTCTGGCGCGGGCGGTTCTTCCTGTATCGGCGTCTCTGTTTTTGTCGAGGCTACTGCTTCTGCTGAGGTCTCTTCATCCGCCAGGTCTGCGTCTGAGGCGGGCGGTTCTTCCTGTATCGGCGTCTCTGCTTTTGTCGAGGCTG
>CAZVSL010000242.1:4292-5781 GCA_964629935.1 uncultured Calditrichaceae bacterium
TCTGCCGGGGTCTCTTCATCCGTCAGGTCTGCGTCTGGCGCGGGCGGTTCTTCCTTTTGTGGCGTCTCTGCTTTTGTCGAGGCTGCTGCTTCTGCCGGGGTCTCTTCATCCGTCAGGTCTGCGTCTGGCGCGGGCGGTTCTTCCTGTATCGGCGTCTCTGCTTTTGTCGAGGCTCCTGCTTCTGCTGAGGTCTCTTCATCCGCCAGGTCTGCTTCTGGCGCGGGCGGTTCTTCTTCTGTCGTGGTCTCTGTTTTTGTCTGAGCTGCTTTTTCTGCCGGAGTCTGTTCTTCAGTCGAAGCGTCCTGTTCAGATGCGGCCTCTTCAGTCTCTTTCGCAACGTCTTCGTCTGCGGCGTGTTTTGCGTAGCTGTCAAAGATAGAATCAACGAGAGAATCGGAAATATCCTCTGCGGGTCCGCCCAGGTCAGGCTCGTCACTTTCCAGCTCACCAAATTCGATGAGATTGAGAATTTCCTCGACGACGGCGTCTTTTTGCTCATCGTGGCTTTCGGGGATGGCCGGGGCGGGCGGTTCCGCCGCTGTCCCGTCTGAAACCCCGGATTCTTGGTCAGCCGGTTTCTTAAAGGACAATGTGTCGTCGGGCTTATTCTGCTCGGTTAGCTCTTCACGATTGGTGCTTGAAATGAGCTCGTCGATGAAATCTCCGAAGACAAAGTCTGCTTCGATGTCGGGCGTGATGTGAGACGAGTAGCTTGCCTGCGGGCTTTCATCCTGCGGCGGCGCAGTATAACCGGGCGGCAAATCATCCGGCTTTCTTCGTTTGCCATTCTTGCGCAGCACAGGCTTTCTTTCGGAAGTCAGCGGCGCGAGCATGGGGCGTTGCCGAAACCTGATATTACCGTTTACACTCAAACTGGGCCAGCCGGCGGGATTGTTATGGCGCTGTTTCTTTTCACAAGCCTGCGCATAACGATGGCGTAATGCCGGTACATGCAACCTCTGGCGCTGAAGCTCGGCCGCGATCTTCTCTTCCGGAAGCGTGGTGTTGTCATAGCGTTCATTCTGCAGCTCTGCGGCAATCTCTTTTGCGTCATATTCGGGGTGCATGGCCACGACATCGAGAATCTTGGTGACATCTTCGACGCTGAGAAAGTTGTGTTCGACCGCAATATTTTCATCTGCCGGGATGGGCTCGCTTTCGTCCTCACTGACGGCTATTTTGCGGCGCAGCGCAACCAGGGTGATATCATCGTGCAGCGGCCCGTCCTCACGGAAGGAGTGCAAGCTGTTCCTGAGTTTGTCCAGCAGCTTGACAACGCTAACATTGCTATGCTTGCGGATGAGCGAAAGCAAGCGTTCTTCGCCATATTCCTGAGTTTTGGGATTGCGGGCTTCAGTCACGCCATCCGTGTACAGCAGCAGCGTGTCGCTTTGCTGCAACTGGATGGTCTGCGATTCAAGGTTGTTGCGAAAGAAGTCCTTATCCGGCAAGCTGATGCCAAGCGGGCAACCAATCGGGTTGAGATAGT
>CAZVSL010000242.1:5791-8725 GCA_964629935.1 uncultured Calditrichaceae bacterium
TAGTATGTCTCGCCGGTTTCGCTGCGATGCAGAATCAAAGGCGTGTGCCCGGCGCTGGCAAAATTGACTGTGCAGGTTTTGGTATCGATCACCATGTAGAGTATGGTCACGAACATGCCGTGTTTCATATCGCCGGCGACAAAATCATTGACGCGGTTGAGTACTTCGGCCGCATCGTGTACGCCGCGCGCTTCTGTTCGCAGCGCCGTACGAATCATGGTCATAACCATGGAACCGGGCACGCCTTTGCCGGCAACATCTGCAATCACCACGCCCAGGCGATCTTTGTCCACGTTGATGAAATCGTAATAATCGCCGCTCACGGTTACAGCCGGCTCGTAGTGTGCGGCTATTTCAAACATCTCGAGATCGGGTACAGAGGCCGGCAGCAGAGACTGTTGAATGTCTTTGGCCAGATTGATCTCTTTTTCAAAGCGCTCACGGTCTTCCAGATGCTTCTGCTGCTCATTGAATTTGGCTGTGATGTCATTGAAGGCCTGAGCAATTTCACCCAGCTCTGAAGACCCGTCGATGTCGAGATCCTTGCGAACTTCACCTTCGCCTGTGGCCCGCACCCATTGGGCCAGCTTGCGCAGAGGTTGCGTGATAATATAGCTCAGGAGCGCCAGGAAGACATAGCTCGCGCCCAGAGCGAGAAGGCCCAGCTTGACATACTGCATTCTTTTCAGGTGAATTTGTGCGTCGACATAACTCTGGGCAAAAAGAGTGTGGACTTTTTGGTATCGCGATTTTGCGCCTTCAAACTGCAACGGGCGCTCAAAATCCAGGACACCGACGCTATCCTTGAGCAAGAACGAGGTCACGCCCGCAGAAATGGTCCTGATCTTTCCGGTACGGGTGAGCGGCGAATCAACCTCAGTTTCAATGGTTGACCAGGCGATGACGCCAAGGCTGTCCTCAAGCGAAATGCTGTAAAGCTGGCCAAAATTATCATTATATATAGGTCGGATAACCCCGGCGATATATGTTTCTCCCTCATCGGTTTCCAGCAGGGATGGTTTGAGCGCACTGAGCTGATTGCTGATTTGCTGGGAGAGCTTTCTGCCTTCCTTTATGATCTCGTTGGTGACCCTTGGCTCTGCCTCATAATAGAAATAGGCAAACCCGCCGGCATTTATCAATGTGACCAGCAGAATAGCGTTGACGAAATAGCGAAGTTTTAGCGCCGGCGGCAAGCCCCACAAATAGTTCAGGCTTAGCCGCCGTTTCTTATGCTTGTCGTGTTTGGTCAGGCTTAGCTCATTGCCGGCTTCGGTTTTCCTGTAATCGATTTCGTCCATGAGCTTGCGCATCATGAAGATACCGAGGCTGGCTTTCTCTCCGATCTGCAAATCCTGTAAGTCCGGCGGCGCGGCCCATTTCGGGTCAAAAAACGCCCCCTGATCGATGAGATTGATGGTTAGACTCTTGCGGCGAATGATGGCCTGAATGGTGATATAGCCTTCATTCTCGCTGTAGGCATGATTGATGATGTTTGTGGCCGCTTCATCAATGGCTAGTTTAAATGCGTTGACCAGCTTATTGCTATAACCATATTTCGTGCCGATCTGCGTGACAAAATCACGCAAACTGGCCAGGTGGTCAACATGGGCAGGAACGATGAGGTGCTCTTTTTGTGCCAGTCTAAACAACTTAAGTATCTTTGGATAATGGCTTCACGGGCAACCCTCAGGGTTTGGCGAAGCTCGCGTTTGTACTCAGAACAATCCTTTGAAGTTGATTCTTTTTCAGGCTCCCCACAAAAACCGGAAAGTCACAGCGTTTTATCAACTTCTCCGCCAGCAGCTTTGCGCCGATGGGGTTCTTGTCTGCTTTGTTGATAAAAATGGTGATATTGGCATGGATGGGAATGTTTTTGAAATAGCTATACGGTGACAGCAGCTCGCGCGCTACGACTTCGGGCGTAAGCGTGTCTCCCTGTCTCATGTCCCATTTGCGGGCGAACAATTCAGCACGGTGCACGGTCTTATCGTTGAGAGCCTGTCCCACTACTTCAGCACCGCAGATGATGATAACATGTGTACTTTCGTTTGGGATGGGCGGCTCATATTCCTTATGTGTCTTGAGCGGCCGCTGACGTGAGCCATCTGCCTCCACCAGGATGACATCGGCGAATTTGCGCACCTCCGTCACGCCCTGCCTGCTCACGCCGTTCAGGCGGTTCTTGTCTTTATAGGCTTCACTGGCCAGGCCAACAGCACTGCTCTTGTCCAGGAAATGTTGTACAGCGGAAACATAATCAGGCGTTTCCGACTGCAGGACGAGCTCAAGTTTGGAGGGAACCTGAAACTTGGTCGTGGAGGTTACGATAACCCTGGACTCCTGCGCGACGAACTCCCGGCAAAGTTGCTGCATAAGGGTAGATTTGCCGCCGCCGCCGACGATTGCTATCAGGCGTTTGCTAAAAACATTTTGGTAAGAATGAACGAGCGCTGCAAATTGCATGTTTGAAACGGGTTTTGACTTAATGTAAGTCAGCAAAGATTGGAATATTCAGAAATAAATGCAAGCTGTTATTTTCAAAAAGTGATTGATTGTAACACTGGAAATACTATATTTAGAATTAATTAGACGCAAGCACGCCCATCAGCGTAATTTCCAGCACTGTTTGTTGACTTTCTTAATCAATTAACTACAACTACTTAAACCTACCTTATGGAAATAAAGGAGTTCGCATGTCTGTTGCTGATTTAACCCAATCCAAAGACCACTTTGGCAAGCTTATCGAACAACAACTGCGGCGCATTGAGCGCATGAAGCAGGAGACAGAGTGGGTCGATTATGAGTCTTTGCGGCCCATTGTTATCGGCGTCGTCGGAGGAGACGGCATCGGTCCCTATATCGCCGAAGCAGCGCAGAATGTCCTGGAGTTTCTTCTAAATGATGAAGTCGCTTCTGGCAAAGTAGAATTTC
>CAZVSL010000243.1:0-5429 GCA_964629935.1 uncultured Calditrichaceae bacterium
TCGGTTGCATAAATCGGGAAAATTGGTGTGGAGCCAGGGTGGTGAGCCGGTGGTAACGGCCGCAGAAGAACAGAAAGCCCCGGTGATGGTATCCAACGGCACGGGAGGTGCTTATGTAGCCTGGCAGGATCAACGTTCAGGTGGCTTTCCTGATATATATTCTCAACAAATTGATAATCTGAACGGACTGCCTACCTGGACAGAAAATGGCAAAATCGTCCGGAACCTGAGTTTTCGTCCAAGCATCATCCAAGATGGGTTGTTAGGGGTGATTATTGCATCTTATGTGGTCAGTCTAGACCTTCGTCAACTAATTACAGTTCAAAAGATAAGTGCTGAAGACGGCAATCAAGAATGGACTGGTTCACCCATTCCCAGTATGCAAGCGAACGTTCCCATTTCTAGTACCGCCGTGCCACCAGCTATGGTGTCTGATTTCAACAATGGTGCAATTATCGTCTGGCCAGATATACGGGATCCCGGACCGGCTGACATCTATGCATCGAGAGTTGGACCGGATGGCAATACTACTTGGACTAATGGGGAGATTGAGTTTAACACCACGGTCACCAATGATACGCAGCCAGCCATTATTGAAGATGGTAACGGGGGGGGCATAATCGTATGGATTAGCCCAGAGTCTCAAGGCTCAACCAACGACAGAATTCTGGCGCAGAATATAGACTCGCAAGGTCAGACCCAGTGGGGCGCCACAGGAGTTGTAATTTCAACCACCTCAGCCAGCAAGCGAAATGTACGTATCGCACAGGCAAATGCCGACACCTTCATTGTTGTCTGGGAAGATTTGGGTTCAGGTGCGGACAAGAATATTGTGGCCAGGCAGATTGATAGAAATGGAAACCTGGTCGGGCCGCTTCTTGACATCGCTAATGCAGAGGGCGTCCAAGCAAATCCGGTTGTACTCTCTAACGGACGAGGTGGTGTAATTGTCGCCTGGGAAGACAATCGCTGGGATACCGGGCCAGATATCTATGCCCAACTCATAGAAGCAAATGGAACCATCGCTTGGAATGACAACGGGACAGCCGTCTCTGTGGTCGAGGAGAGACAAGAAAAGCCGGTCCTGACGCACGATGGCCTCGGCGGTGCGATCATCGCATGGCAGGATTTCCGCAACCGGGGCGATTTCGACGTTTACGCCCAGCGCGTCAGCCGTTCGAGCGTACTCGGCGAGTCTCGTACGATTTCGATTAAGAGACCGCTTCTGGAGACCAACTGGGAAATCGGCAGCGAGCAATTGATCGTATGGAATTTTCAGGGTGAAATCGACAGCGTATCAATCGAACTGTCACGCGACGGCGGGCAGACATTCCTGCCCGATGATGTGATCGCCTCCAGCACGCCGAATACGGGTTCGTTTTTGTGGCCGGAAGTCAATGGCCAGCCGTGCAGCGATTGCGTCTTGCGTACCCGGGCCGTGAATGACGAACACATCGAAACCGAGAGTGATCCGTTCAGCATTTCTCCCGCTGTGGGGCCCAGCATCGAAGCTGACCCGATCACGGAGGCCGTGGTGAATGATTCTCTTGCTTTCGTTGCCGCCAGTACAGACTTGAGCGGCGTGATGCAGGTAGCGCTGAATTATCGCCAGGGCGGCGCACCCACTTTTATCTCGCGTGAAATGCTGCGTAACGAGGGCGACGAATTTACAAATTTCATTCCACGCAGCGATGTGACGAACCGCGGTTTGGAATATTTCATCAGCAGTACAGACAGTATCGGCAACACAACCAGGACAGATACTTTCTTTATATCCGTCTCTTTCGGAGAAGGCGAACAAACCCGGGAGGTAGCACGCGCGACTGCGCAAACGTCATACCGGATGATCTCCGCACCAAACCTCCTCGATGTTACCCTGGCTGATTCGATTTTTACAAACTCTGGCTTTGGCGCTTATGATACCACGAGCTGGCGTCTGTTCCAGTTTCGTGACAGCCTGAACGTCGAACGTGACTCGCTCAATGCGGCAACGTTCCGCTTCGAGCCGGGACAGGCTTATTGGATCATCTCAGACCAGCGGCGCACCGTGGATTTTGGCTCCGGCGTCTCTATGCCGGCCAACGAGCCTTATGAGATTACCTTGCAGCCCGGCTGGAATCAAATCGGCAATCCGTTTGCCTTTGCCGTAGATTGGAATGATATCATGGCAGCGAGCGGGGAACCGCTTGTCAGCCGGCCATCGCTTTATGAGGGAGAATATCTTAGCCCGGAAGGGATCGAGCCTTATCAGGGCTATTTTGTCTATCGCTTTGGCAATACAGATACCACGCTTGTGTTCCAGGCTCCGGATGATACTTTGGCGGCGCCAACGC
The DNA here is from genome assembly GCA_964629935.1 of uncultured Calditrichaceae bacterium. Taxonomy (GTDB): domain Bacteria; phylum Zhuqueibacterota; class Zhuqueibacteria; order Oceanimicrobiales; family Oceanimicrobiaceae; genus CAZVSL01. The sequence continues at coordinate 2,334 of CAZVSL010000243.1, forward strand.
TGGCCAAGCCGGGAGCGTCAGCGGATTGGGAGCTGCGGATCAGCGCTGTTTGCGGCGATGCGCGGGATGTTCACAACCTGCTGGGTATTCATGCCAAAGCCAGACCTGAATGGGACCGGCTCGACCAGCCGGAACCGCCGGTTATCGGAGACTATGTCTCGGTGTATTTCCCACAACAGGATTGGCAGCGATTTGGCGGCAGCTACACCAGCGATTATCGTGGCGAATTCGGCCAGGGACAGATTTGGGAGTTCAGGGTCGCAACCAATATTGTTGACGAAAGCATGAATATGGCTGTCTCCGGAATGGAATCACTGCCCGCAGATATCGAAGTAATCCTCTGGGACGAAGCTCTCAACATTTCCCGCGACTTGCGACAGGCAGCCGATTATGCGTTCGCGACCGGACCTCAGGGTATAATCAAGACTCTTAAGATCATTGCTGGCACATCTGCATTTGTGGCCAATGCAGCGCCTGGTTTGGCAATTGTGCCTGAAGAATTTGAACTGGCGCAAAATTTCCCGAACCCGTTCAATCCTTCGACTTCAATCCGTTTTGGTCTGCCTCAGCAAGAAAAAGTTACCATCCGCATCTACGATATCCTTGGCCGCGAAGTCCGGACGCTGGTCGATGACCAGGCCTATCGGGCCGGATATCATATCGTGACCTGGAACGGCCGGGATAAACTTGGCCTGCCCGCCGCAAGCGGACTGTATATTTATCGCATCAGCGCAGGCACATTTTCACAGACCCAAAAAATGTTACTTGTAAAGTAGCCATCTTAACAGATTCAAACCTCAGGAGCACCCGATGAAACACGTAACATACTTAATTATTCTGTCCGTGCTCATTTTCGTCAGCGGCACTGCTTTGGCCCAGGACGAGGATGAGACCAATGGCAAGAAACAAATTTTGTCTCAGGATGGCTACGATGAAATCTCTCCGGCAGTAGTGAAGATCGTTTCCGACGCCGGCACCAAGATTGGAACCGGAGTGACCGTCGGCATGCATGTGGATGAGAAAAATAAGGACAGCATCGGGTTTATTCTGACTTCTTACAGCATGGTCGCCGGCCGCGATAAGGTAGCCGTCATTCTGAAGAATCATTCAGGCGGTTTACTTGGGCATGTGGTAGACAAATGGATAGATTTTGATCTCGACGTTGCAATTGTCGCCGTTAGAAACTTTCCGCCCGGACAACCTATGATAACACTTGGCAAAGTCAAAGAGGCCGAAAGTGGTGATATCTTTACTTCAATAACCCACACGCCTGCGGGAGACTGGGTGCCGCTTCCCACCGATCTCAATAGCATTGATGAAACGCACATGACCTTTAATGTGGATCGGCGAGCGACCCTGGATGGCGCCCCTCTGGTTGACCAAAAAGGAAGCATGTTAGGCTTGTTTGTTAGTGATGAAACGCTGAGCAACAGCGATATCCCGCTCGCTTCGGCTGTGCGCTCTCCGATGATAGAGCCGATCCTGGAAGAGTGGTTCAGGCCAATCAACCTGGTTCAGAAGTGGGATAGGGCTGGCAACGGAATCAGTAAGTGGGTGTGGGTTGTTGGCGGAGGCGTTGCCACGGGTACCGTCGCAACCGTGCTTGCACTCTCCGGCGGGGATGGCGGGGGTTCTATCGCAGGTGGTTTACCCGGTGCGCCGGAGCCGCCGCCGCCACCAGCAGGGAGTGGGAATTAAGCGAATGTGGTAATGTGTTTGTGTGTTGATGTTAGCGCGGGTTTGGTGTTTGCTTGGGGAGGCTTTACTGTGAGAGAAGGCGATGCAACTGGTTTGATCAGGATGGCTGCGATTAGTTCCGTAGTAGCCCGGCCGGGAGGAAAAGCGTCTTATAGAGCTTCATGGAATTGTGTATCGGGTTCACCAGCAAACACATACACCTGCGACCTGCTACTGCCAGTACCAACCGGGCAGGCTTACTTCCGTCCATAATCCGCCGCGATCTCGCCCCAGGCCCGGGTTTCCCATTTTAAAATATCATTCTCAATTTCGTTTTCAGCCAGCCATTTTTCGGCGCGCGCAATCAACTCGAACAGCGGCTTGTTGCGGCTGGTGGGAAGCAATCTCGTGCGCGCCTTTTTGTTCCGTACCCAAATAATTGCAGTTCGGCTGTCCGTATAGATGGGCCTGCTGCTGTTTCGTTTCTTCAACAGTGCCGCAGCGTGCACGATGGCCAGAAATTCACCAATGTTGTTGGCGCCATCCTCGAATGGCCCCTCTTCGAAGAGAGCCTCACCTGTGCGTGTGTCTACGCCGCGATATTCAAGCCAGCCGGGCGTACCGTCGCAGGCCGCATCCACTGAGACGCTGTCGAGAATGGGCTTGCCGATAGCGGCAAGTTGCTCTTGCGATAGCTCGCTTTCAAAGACATCCACGCCAATATAGTCAGCACTGTCGCCGGCAAAGGCCTGCTCGGCTTGCGCCCGCGTCTTGAATCCTTTGAAAACCGCGCCCGGATATCCGGCGGTCTGTTGCTGGCATGCTTTCCAGGAGTCGTAAATGCCCGGCTTGTGACCTTTCCAAACGAGGTAGTATTTGTTGGTTTTCTTTGCCATATCAGGCTACAGATCTTGATTGTTGTTTTAAATTTGCGCGACTTATTCCCGGTCCGGCATGTTCAGGTTAAAGAATTCTGGCAAGCAGAGTAGTCAGACCGAGCTGCACCGTCCAATCCGGCGCATCGTCGGTGAGGCCGACGATGAGCGACAGGTCCGTAATTAGCCTGGGTGTGTGCGAGTAAGTCAGGCCACCGTCAAAGGCAAACACGCTCAGCCCGGAGCCGTTTTCGCCAAAGAATTCGGCATAACCGCTCAACTTGTGCGCCAGGCTTCGCGAGAGAGCGAGCGCATAAAAAAGGCTCTCGTTGACATCGGCGCCAATATCTGTAAATGATGCTCCTAATGTTGCATCGATCTGAGAGCCTGTGACAATATAACTGCCCACGCCATACAACGTATACTTGGCATCAGCGCCCGCAGGAAAGTCTACCCGACCTACTGTGGCGATTGCCCACCACGGTTTTTTTGCCACTTGCAGTTTTGCCTGCGCGCCGGGGTCTCCGACTTCCGTATCTGTATC
>CAZVSL010000243.1:5439-8722 GCA_964629935.1 uncultured Calditrichaceae bacterium
TGGATGAGGCCCTGCATGTTGAATCCAAATTCCAGTTTCTGTGAAACGGTGAGTTTGAGCAAGGTCGGCAGGGTCCAGCCGTTATCGTCGAACGCAACGCCAGATTCAAGCTCGGCATAGCCCGGAGCCGTGAGCAAGGCATTATCTGATGCCGAAGGCCGCGTCGGATTGGCCGTGACCTGGCAGTGCCCAGACTGGACTGCTGAAAGAGTGGTGACAAGCGTGACCAGAGTTAGAATTGTCTTATAGCTCATTTCCCGTGTACCCCTTTGCCTCAGATTGTGTCGATCAAGATTATTCTCTTAGAGAGATTGAGGAAGATTAAGATAGCACTCTTTTTCAGAATCTCAAGCAAGAAGTGATCGAAGCATGCTTAAACCGGAGAGACCGCATGCAAAAAACATCGGGGCATCCTTGCTTGCCGAGTTTAGCAGGTTAATTCCCGGAGCGGCGACGCCCGTAAACAGCACGAGATCTAACGACCGCAAATTCCGAATCTCATAAGCCCAAATACGAATGTTTGTTATGGCGACGATCATCGCGGTTTGAACAGCGCTTCGGAAACGGCCACAACCAATCGGCGTGGCGCGAATCTGACGGCGTTAGCCAGAAGGTAATTTTTGAAGCCAGAAATAACGGTAGGCTTGCCTCGCAGAAAGGCTTCGAGGCCAACGCGGGCAACTTCTTCCGCCGGTTGCAATGCCATCAGCTTGCGCCTGTCGATTTTCGACACCTCATGAAAAGGCGTATCCGTGCCGCCCGGACACAGGCAGGTAACCGTGATGCCGCGGTCGCGGTATTCCCGCCAGAGCGCCTCCGAAAGATTGATGACAAACGCCTTGGTTGCGCTGTAGGCGGCGAAATAGGGGATGGGTTGAAACCCTGCCGTGGACGCGACGTTTATGAACCCACCCCTTTTGCGTTCAAGCATGCCAGGCAGAAAAAGATAGGTCAGGGCGACAACGGCATTCATGTTCAGGCGGCACATCGCGTCGTAGGTTTCCAGGTCATAGTTCCGGAAGGGCCCCCATTTGCCAAAACCGGCGTTGTTTATCACAACGTCGACCTGCATACCTGATGCTTCGATTTTCTTGGCCAGCTCCTGCGGGCCATTTGGCTGGCTCAGGTCTGCTGGCATGACCTCAATACGCAGCTTGTGAGTGTTGCTTAAGTTCGCAGCCAGTTGTTGCAGCGCCGGTTCTGTTCTGGCTGTCAGAATGAGGTTCGCTTGCTTTGCAGCGAGCTGGCGCGCAAACTCGCTGCCGATGCCTGATGACGCCCCGGTTATCAGGACCGTCTTGTCTGTGAAACCATCCATAACATACAAATTAGAAAAAAGTCGAACTGTTTCAACCTATTTTTAATCCAGACGTTACGGCGTATCAATATTTCCTGCATTCTTGCCGTTATGTCTATATTAATGGGGTATTGGAAGATAATAGTCTCCGTTTAAACCAGGAGGTTTGGTAATGAAATGGTCTAACACAATTGCCGGAGAATGGCTATGAGATCAACGAATAGAATAAACAAAGGATGTTATGTTCTATGCGTCGTAATGTTAACGCTGCTCTTGACCGCTGACCAGAGTTCAGGACAGGTAAAGATAATGCCGCTTGGCAACTCAATCACACGCGGCGTTCGGGGCCCATCAACCGATGACGCCGGATTTCGCAATGACCTGGCAGCGCTTTTGACTGCAGAGGGTGTGGTCTTCGACTTTGTGGGCTCTCTTGCCAACGGCGTCGGATTTGATTCAGACCATGAGGGCCATGATGGCTTGCGCGCCGAACAATTGCGTGACAGCGTCACAACTTATCTGACCCAGAATCCGCCCGAAGTTATTCTGCTGCACGCAGGCACAAATGATATCAGCAATGACCAATCGGTTGCCAGCACAGCAACAGAAATCGGAGAGCTGCTGGATGCCATTCACGGCTTTGATCCGGCTATCAAAACGATCATAAGTAGCGTGTTGCCTCGCGCTGACGACAAAGACAGTCAGGTCTCGCAGCTCAATCCAGAGATATACGCGTTATTCCGGGCCAGACGGGATGCCGGGCAAAACGTCTTCTACGCTGGCCTGAACGAGATCATGAAAACCAACCCAACCTGGGACGAAGATTTTTTCGAAAAGAGCGATGCGGTGCATCCGAATGATGCCGGCCATGAAGTGATCGCACGCGTCTTTCTGAACAAGCTCATGACTGTGCTCAGCATCGGCGCTGACATCTCTGTTGCCGATAATTTCGAGCGTTCTACGCTTGGCATTACCTGGGATGCAGACCCGGAGCTGGTCATCAATGAGGGCGACCTTGTGAATACTGCGGCTGACGGCAGCAGCCGTTTCGAGTTCATGGCGACTTACAAAGAAATCATCAACCCCAAGAGTGTTGGTCTCCGTTGGAGCAGTAACGCAGATGCTGACGGCATCGGCCGGGCCGGGGTGGTCTTGCTGCTGGATTCCGATTCTCGCAATGCTTCCGGCTTCCTGGCCTGGATTACACCGGATGATAATCGCATCCGGCTCTGGACCATAGCAAACGGCATCGCGGATACCGACCTCAGTGACGCTCCGAGCAATGCCTCTGCGCCCACGCCCGGCGACATTTACAGCGTGGAAATGGCGTTTGATGGCGGAAAAACCTTATTCAGCTACTATGTCAATGATGAGTACGCCGGAACCCTTTCTGCTGATACACCAAACAATGATGGCAATTTTTACTCCGGAGTGTTGATGCGTCACCAGGAAAACAATGATGTAGCAGAGTTTTTCGCTGACGACAAATCAGACTTTACGCCGCCGGCACGCATCAGCGATTTGCGCGTGGCCGAGATCACGACCAGCTCAATTGAGCTGGTCTGGACTGCCACCGGTGATAACGGTCAGAATGGCAAAGCCAAGGGCTATGACCTGCGTCTATCCACCAGCAATATCGCAAATGATGCGGACTTTCAGGAGGCGACCAGAATCAATATCGCGCCGCCGCCGGCTGAGCCGGGAACAGAGCAGAGATTTACCATCATCGATCTGCAGCCCCTGACCACTTATTTCTTCGCCCTCCGGGCCATAGACCATGCTGACAACCCATCGCTGATTTCTAACATCGCCAGCGGTGCAACTATGGAGGGCAATATTTTCAGCGATGCATTCGAGCGCGCCGAATTGGGCGGTGATTGGGACGCCGCCCCCTCCTTGCAGATCGCTGGCGGTGAACTTACCAATACCTCCAACGATCAGTCGGTTTGGGACCTGGCGGTCCTGACGGCGCGCAGCAATCCTGTC
>CAZVSL010000244.1:0-8721 GCA_964629935.1 uncultured Calditrichaceae bacterium
CGTGAACCCCAAAGGGGGTTCCATAGCAGAAGCTTCGAAACCCGAAATTCGAAACAAACCCGAAACCCGAAAATCCAAAACCGCCGAGCTGGCCACGAAAATGTTGCGGAGAAAAGCAAAGCTGCTTATAGAGTTCCCCCTTTGAAAAAGGGGAACAGGGGGATTTCAGGCACAGCACACTTAACCCGCTACCTTTCTTGTCTTTTTGGACAGACCCAACAAGAAGGTAGAGAACTTTGTGCACCTTAGTGTCCCTTCGTGACTTTGTGGTGGTGAAATTGGTTTCAGATTTCGCTATTCGGATTTATCACGGAAGATAACCACACGGAGCAACATCCATGACCCCACATCCTGACACACCACGCTGGTTTGCACTATACACCCGCGCCCGATTCGAGAGAAGAGTCGAGCGCGAGCTGCAGGAGAAAGGTCTCGAAAGTTATTTGCCGCTGCACACAGTCATCCGGCAGTGGAGTGACAGAAAAAAGAAGATGCAGGCGCCGCTATTTAGCTGCTATGTTTTTGTGCGTCTCCCGCTTAAGCAAAGAATGCGCGCCGTGGCCATGGACGGCGTGGTGCGCATGGTAGGCTTCAACGGCATGCCGTCACCGATACCCGATTCTGAAATTGAAAGTATCCGGCGCATTCTGGACAACGATATCCCGTTCGAGCCTGTGCCCTATCTGCCCATCGGACAAAGGGTCGAGGTAATGTACGGTCCCTTTGCCGGCCTCAGGGGCAGACTCATACAATACCGTGGCCGCAAGCGCCTGGTCGTGGGCATCGAGCAAATCAAACAATCCATCAGCGTGGAGATCCGGCCGGAGGCGTTGCGGGTGGTGGATAAACTACCGGCACAGCAATGCCACAAGCAATCGAGTGAGTTCTGAGAGCTACCACCTTGGTTCAAGGATGAAAACAAAATGAGAATAGAGGATATCACGACTAAAGCGGGTACAAGGCGCGCACGAAGTTCAGGCTCCCCAATTTCTGTGGAACACTTTGTAGACGATATTCAGGACGAGTGGGACCATTATATCTCGCGGTCCGAGCGGGGGACTTTCTGCCATTTAATAGGCTGGAAAAAGGTCATTGAGAAAACTTTTGGCTATGAGTCATGTTATCTATATGCCCGTCGAGGAGACAAGATATGTGGCGTGTTGCCGCTCTTTATGGTGAGAAACCAACTGTTTGGTAAGTACCTAATTTCGACTCCTTTCGCTGTTTATGGAGGCATCTGCGCAGATGATGATGAGGTGGCAACCCTATTGCTAGAGCGGGCGAAAAGAATTACGCAAGCACACGGACTTGATTATCTGGAACTTAGAAATATCGATTTACACCATGATGGTTTGGTGCAAAAAGACCTGTATTGTACATTCTATCAAACCTTGAGGAGCGAAGAACATAATTGGAAAGTTCTACCGAGAGAAACACGGAGGCTTATCAGAAAAGCGAAAAAGGCAAACCTCACGGTGGAGATTGATGAAACAGGTTTGGGAAAATTTTACAAAATCTATTCACGTAATGTTAAAGAGTTAGGCACTCCTGTATTTCCGATTTCCTTTTTTCGGAATTTCATGCAAGAGTTTAAAGACCAATGTAACCTCGTAAAAGTGAGCTTAAATCAAGAAGTAATTGCAGCGGTATTGGTGTTCTATTTCAAGGATCACATAATGCCTTATTATGGCGGAGCTCTCAGACAGTACAACAACAATAAATACGCACCCAACAACTTCATGTATTGGGAGCTGATGCGATATGGCATAGACAAGGGCTACAAAGTCTTTGATTTTGGACGCAGCAAGAAGGGAACGGGTGCATATAATTTCAAACGCCATTTTGGCATGACGCCAACATCGCTAAACTATCAATATTATTTATGTGGTCAACGTGAATTACCCAATTTGAATCCCCTGAACCCGAAGTTCAAGTTATTCATTGATACCTGGAAGAAATTACCACTGCCAATCGCCAATTTCGTGGGGCCTCGTCTCATTAAACTATTCCCCTGATGGTGCCTGTTGACGCAGACTATCGTGGTTATAGACCTGTATGCCGTTTCAGCAATTCACTCACACTATAGAGAAGCATAGATTATCAATCTGATCGCAAATGCGGGTCGGAAGGCCATACTCTTGCCAACCAGCTACATGCTTGTTATATTCATCCTGTCTTCTGTCCCGGATGCAAATACTGACCCGGTAAGCAAACTGCTGGCAGATTTGAATCCCACACTGCAGAATATCCTACACGTGCCTTTGTTTGGTATGCTTGTTCTTCTATGGTTCCTGGCACTGCAGAATTTTGCTTTGGACCATTCCGAGAATTTGAGACTCACGTTAGGTATTTCACTCTGCTACGCCCTGGTAGACGAATGCCATCAGTATTTTGTGCCCGGTAGGGTGGTTTCAGTATTGGATATCCTGCTAAATCTCGTCGGTATTGGAATTGCCGGGTATTGGATTAGCCAGCGTCATACGACTGCGGTCGACTAATCCAGACCAATTCTTATCTTATTTATCTTACTATCTCTAATGAAGATTCTTTTTCTCGTACACCGGATCCCCTATCCTCCCAACAAAGGCGATAAAATCCGTTCATTCCACATCCTGAAACATCTCGCAAAGCAGCATCAGGTGTCATTGGCTTGTCTTGTTGACTCGAAAGACGACCTGAAGTATATAGATGAACTGAAACGCTTTTGTTATTCAATCGATTGGGAATATGTAGATTTGCGGACGAGGCGATTCTTCTCTCTTTATGCACTTTTTTCAGGCAAACCATTGTCCGTGGCTTGTTTCTATTCGCAAAGATTACAGAAGAAGGTCAATAGCAGACTTGCCAATAATAGCTTCGACTTAATTTTCACCTATTCGGTGCAGATGGCAGAATATGTCAAAAACATAAAGAAACAAAAACGTGTAATGGACTTTGTGGATATGGATTCACGTAAGTGGTCTCAATATGCTCGGTTTCAGAGCAATCCAGTCTTGAGCTGGTTGTACCGTTTTGAAGCTCATCGTCTCATAAAATACGAGATCAATACCGTCCGTGAATTCGATTTGTCACTCTTTGTGTCGCCTGCGGAAGCTCTTCCCTTAAAGCAAAGAACAAGATGCTTTGACAAAATTCATGCAGTCCATAACGGCGTGGATACCGAATTTTTTGCTCCCGGTGAGGCTGAGAAGAATGGAAAGTCATCGGACGAACGCATTATTTTGTTTACTGGCGCTATGGACTACTATCCGAACATAGACGCCGTCAGGTGGTTTCGCCAAGAGGTTCTTCCGCAAATCAAAACCAACATTCCTGGGGTGCGTTTCTATATCGTTGGAAGCAACCCTGCCCGTGAAGTAAAACGCTTGCATAATGGCACCGACGTTGTGGTGACCGGTTATGTCGAAGACATAAGACGGTATTTTGACAAGGCAGACGTCTTTGTCGCTCCTTTCCGTATTGCTTGTGGAATCCAGAACAAGATACTGGAAGCACTATCCATGGGGCTTCCAGTCGTAGCCACGAGCATAGGTGCCGAAGGTCTCAAACAGATTGATTGTCCGGTCGTGGTTCGAGACCAAGCAAACGCATTTGCTGAGCAAGCGACATTGGCTTTGAGCAGAGTGACGCAAAGGTCCAAAATGCAAAATCGCTATCGTAATTGGGTCATCCGAAATTACAATTGGCAGCAGAATTTGAGTGAAATGGATAGACTATACACCGATGCTCTGTTCAGTTGAAAGTAAGTTTTCATCGAGATGTTTATCGATATATCTCCCACATTTTAGCTTGCTCAGTTTCCTTCATGCACGTTGTCTCTCTTAGCCTCGAGAAGAATTAAAATACCATGTGCGGTATTTGTGGCATAAAACGATTTGATCAACGAGAGCTTTCTCTTGAGCTGCTGACTAGCATGGCAGATACACTAAAACATCGAGGTCCTGATGATGAGGGTTTCTTTATCAATGCAAAGCGCAATTTGGAAGCAAGGAAAGTGGCAACTATCGCAGGCGAAGGAAACGTCGGTTTTGGACACCGACGCCTGAGCATAATCGACCTTTCATCAGGCCAACAGCCGATGTGTAACGAGGACGGCTCCGTTTGGGTCACTTATAATGGCGAGATCTACAATTACAGAGAGCTGCGTTCTGAGCTACAATCACGAGGACATATCTTTCGCACAAATTCCGACACTGAGATGGCCATTCATGCCTATGAGGAGTGGCAGGAAGACTGTGTGCGGAAGTTTCGGGGTATGTTTGCTTTTGCGATTTGGGACCAAAATCAACACAAATTGATCCTTGCCAGGGACAGATTGGGCATTAAGCCGCTGTACTATTACTGCGATGACAACAAAATTATATTTGCCTCTGAAATAAAAGGGATTCTTGCGGACATCACTATAAGAAGGCAAATTAGCCTGGAAGCTCTGTCTGATTACATTTCTTTCCTCTATGTCCCGGGTCCCAGGACCATATTTGATAAAATCTACAAGCTAATGCCAGGCCATACATTGACTGTGATTGGCGACAACATAACTATCAGACAGTATTGGGATCTGACCTTCAAAGAGAATACTAAGATAGTAAACGAAGAAGAAGCCCAAAACAATATTCTGGAAACGTTACAAGATTCCGTTTCTGTCCGGCTTATGAGTGAGGTGCCGCTTGGGGCATTCTTAAGCGGAGGTGTTGATTCCAGTGCCGTTGTGGCGATGATGGCAGCTCAAAGAAATGGTTATGCATTGCAGACATGTTCAGTTGGTTTTTCTGAAGAGCGATTCAACGAAACAGATTATGCCAGGATGGTAGCTGAAAGATTTCGCACCGAACATTCTGAATATTTTGTGAAGCCGGATGCTTTGGATGTTCTTAATAAATTAGCCTGGCACTACGATGAACCCTTCGCCGATGCCTCGGCTGTTCCAACCTATTACGTTTCAAAATTGGCAAGGCAACTTCTGACTGTTGTTCTCTCTGGAGATGGTGGTGACGAAAATTTTGCGGGTTATCAGCGCAGATACTTCTATGATCGTCTGGAAAACCAGATAAGAAGCAGGCTTCCCGGTTTTATCAGAAAATACGGTTGCGGAACCCTGGGCAAACTGTACCCTAAGGCCGACTGGCTTCCCCGGCCGTTACGGGCCAAGACTCTGCTCACGAATCTGGCTCTAGCACCTGAAGCTGGTTACTATAACACTATGACCTGGTATGACAAAGAGACAAAGAACAGGGTGTTCAATCCTGATGTCGCCAAGGTCTTGCAGCATTATGATTCCATGGATCAGTTCGTTGAATACTTCCGAAAAGCTGATACAAGCGATCCTTTGTCTCGTATCCAATACGTTGATATGAAGACCTATTTGGTGGATGATATCCTCACTAAAGTAGACAGGGCCAGTATGGCGAACTCTCTGGAGGTACGCGTGCCGCTACTCGACCATCATTTCATGGAGTACGTAGCAACTCTGCCCTCGAACCTCAAACTTAAGGGTCGGGAAAGCAAATACATATTCAAGAAGGCGCTCGCCCGCCATTTGCCCGCGGAAGTACTGCATCGTCGCAAGATGGGTTTCTCAATCCCGCTATCTCAGTGGTTGCGTGAAGATTTGAGAACTCTGTTCGAGGATGAGGTGCTGCAAACAAATTCGCACTGCCGTGACTATTTTGATTTGAGACAAATAAAGAAGATGTGGCAGCGCCATCAGTCCGGCATACGAGATTATTCAACTCAGTTATGGACTTTCCTGTTCTTTGAAAAGTGGGCTCAAAATTACCTGGATAACCATGCCTGAGCCATCTATCAAAGTTTTACATGTCCTCGACCACTTCCTGCCGTATCATAGCGGCTACACGTATCGAAGCCTCTCCGTTTTTGGCAGTTTGCAGAAGATCGGGCGTATTGAGCAAATAATACTGACTTCAGCAAAACACAAGAAATTTGATCGTGAGTTTGAATTTATTAAGGGCTTTGCAACCCACCATACGGTGCTCAAGGAACATCAGTTATTGAAGAGACCCCTCCTTAGAGAGCTCTATGAGATGAGCGCACTGTACAAAAAGCTTGTTTACCTACATGAGAAAGAGGATTTTGACATTCTCCATGTGCATTCGCCGGTATTAAATGCTTTGCCTGCCTTGCTGTTGTCCTGGCACAAACAAGTCCCGCTGCTTTATGATATTCGTGCATTCTGGGAGGATGCGGCGGCCAGTTTTGGCAAGTGTTCTGAAAGTAGCGTGCGCTACCGTGTAACGAAATCACTTGAAACTCATGTTGCAAAAAAAGCTGATCGGGTGTCCGTTATTTGCGACGGTTTGCGAAGGGATCTGATTGCCCGGGGTGTGCAACCTGAAAAAATTTCAATCCAGCCCAATGGTCTGGAGTCATATAACTCGGATGGGAATGGAATCCGTCGGAAAGACCATTTAAGTAATTGCTTTACCATCGGCTATATAGGCTCATTCTATCAATATGAAGGCTTGGATATTCTCATTGATGCTATGGAAAGGCTTAGCAAAACCGGCCAGAATTATCGCCTCCTGCTCGTTGGCGGATATGAAGAAGAGCACCATCTAAGACAAAAAACCAAAGAGTTGAATCTGGATAAGGCAATCCATTTCACCGGACCCGTTCCGCATGACAAGATCGATCAGTATTACTCTCAAATGGACTTGCTTGTCTATCCCAGGCGCAGACAACGTCTTACTGAGCTGGTCACACCTTTAAAGCCGCTTGAAGCCATGTCACATGGCAAAGTCGTGCTGGCAAGCGATGTCGGGGGACATCGAGAGCTCATTCAGGATGGCAAAAATGGTTTGTTATTCAGGGCGGATGATATCGAGGACCTTACTTGCCGGGTTCAGTCAATTGCAGGCGGCGAGCATGATTTAGATGGCATCTCGAAAAATGCGCTGTATCAGGCCCAAAACGAAAGAAAGTGGGATAGAATTGTCCAGGGATATTTGAGCATCTATGGCGATCTGCAACGACAAGAAAACTCGCGTCATCATCAACGCTGATGATTACGGCTTGAACCCTGCGGTTTCACGCGCAATCAGAGAGACAATTGAAGCGGGAACCGTTACCTCGATTTCTATTCTGACAAACTTCGATGATTTTTCTCGTGAGATCAAGCGTATCAAGGATTGCGATATTTCCTGCGGCATTCACCTGAATCTAACCGAGGGTAAGCCGCTGACATTTGATAGCAACCTTGTACCATTGCTCAGCTCACAAGGCAACTTTAGAAGCTATTTCCATCTGGGGAAAGTCTATATGGGCGGTAAGCTTCCGCTTGCGGGAATTGTAGGTGAGTTTAGGAAGCAAATTGAGGCTTTGTCACAGCAAAATGTGAGAATTGACCACATCGATAGTCATCAAAACATCCATTTGTTGCCACCCATAGCGAAAGTTGTCATCGACCTTGCCAGGGAGTACGGCATAAAATGGATAAGATTACCTTTAGAGAAATATGCGACACTCAATACTGATCCCAAGGGCTTTGTCAAGAAAACGATCTTACTGAATTATTGCCGGAGTTTGAGAAAAACCTTGCGCCAAAGTAGAGTAAATTTTATCGACGGCTATTTTGGCCTGTCCGGACTTTTCACGGATCGCCATCTTGACGAATGGTGCAGGTTTCTGGGTTCGCTACGATCTGGGACGTATGAGCTCTGTGTCCACCCGGGTCTTGAGTCGCCTACTTGCCCCGATCCCATCAGCGAGTTCAGGGTGCGGAGTTACCAGGCGCTCATGAGCCAACAATTTAAAGATGTGATGCAGGCCAATTCCATGATTTCGTTCGGCAAGTTTCCGCAGTAGTATGGACTCCAATAATCAACTTTCCTACTTCTTTCAATCATTTCTTTTTTGGTTAAGCCGGCTTGCCGTGCTCTCAATCATTGCTGGAATTCTGGTCTATCCTTACCTCAAGCAAATGCTGCTTGGTTATGTCCCGATCTTTCTGGCTATGGCATTGATTCTATTAATTATATTTCTTAGCCGGCGCAGCTCTAGAGATGTCATTGCATATATTAATCATCTGCCTCTCAAAGTTTTTTTGGCGTTAGTCACGGTTACGGGATTCTTGTTACGCATTGCAGTACTTAGCCTTATCAAGTTCTTGCCCGTGCATGATGAACTCGTTGATACCGCAGGCGAACAAGGAACACATGTCTTTTTTGAGGCGACAGCGATGTACCCTCCGGGCCACCCCTATTTTAACAAAGCCGTGCGATTCCTGGCCGGTGAACACGAAATCGGATTGATTCTGGCATACTCAATTATTGGTGTTCTTTGTTGTGTCTGGGTCTATCTCATTGGCAAAAAAATATTTGATGAGCGGGTGGGACGAATTGCGGCCCTCATCATGATGGCGTTTCCGTCCTGGCTGATATACGGTTATACTGAATATGACATCCTGCTCGCTTTTGGTGTCTTAACAGTCGTGGGGTTGTTTGTGCAAGTGGAGCCAGCCAAACACTCAACAAAACGGCTGGCTATGATTGGTCTGGTCATCGGACTCACCTGTCTGGTTAAGCCCATTTATCTCATCATGCCGTTTTTGTTGGCTGTTCTTTATTTTCTTCATGACGTGTCAGTCAATAGGTGTATTGGCAGAGCTCTGCTACTGACCTGCGTGGCCGGCGTGGTGATCGCGCCCTGGACAATTCGCAATTATATTGTCATGAATCGGTTTGTTTTGATTTCCAACAATATGGG
>CAZVSL010000245.1:0-685 GCA_964629935.1 uncultured Calditrichaceae bacterium
ATCTCACCCAACGCCTCCACGGCTTCCAGGCGTACCTGCGTATTTTCATCATCAAGCGCCTCAACGAGGAACTTGACGGCGCGTTCATCTTCAATCTCACCGAGAGCGCTGGCGGCCGTAGCCCGCACTTGCCAATATTCATCATTCAGGGCTCTTGCAAGACCAGACACAGCATCAGGTCTTTCGATGTCGCCAAGGGCTGCAGCAGCGGCAAGCCGGACGTACCAATTACGGTCCTGCAAAGCTCGCACCAGCGGTTGCATACCCGTCTCTGCCTCGAGCTCACCGAGCGCATGCGCTGCGGCTTCGCGGACTTGCCAGTTAGTGTCGTCCAGCGCCTCGCTAAGAAAGCCTGTCGCGCGATGATCCTGCAGTTCCCCCAACGCCTGCGCAGCCGAAACGCGTACTTGCCAGTATGGCTCCTGCAATGCCTGGCTCAGAGGTTCAATAGCCTGAGGGTTTCTGATTTCACCGAGCGCTTCACACGCTGCCTGGCGCACGCGCCAATCCCTGTCTTGCAGAGTTTGCACGAGCGGTTTGAGGGCGTCGGCGTCTTCGAGCTTGCCAAGAGCCTCTGCCGCCTTTACACGTACCTGCCATTGTTCATCGCCAAGCATGTTTGCAAGTGGTTCTATGGTGCGCGAATGCGGAATCTCGCCCAATGCTTCAACTGCAGCCTGGCGAA
>CAZVSL010000245.1:695-8677 GCA_964629935.1 uncultured Calditrichaceae bacterium
CTGCCAGTATTCATCGCGCAGAGATTCCTTTAACGCCTCGATGGATTGTGGACCAGCAAACTCACCAAGGGCGTATGCGGCCTGCGCACGAACCTGCTCATGGCCATCCTGCAGTAGTGGAACCACGGCAGCGACCGCACGGCTATCTACCAATCTCACCAATGTCCTGAGCGCACCGCTTCGAATCTTCCAGTTGGTGTTGTTCAAAGCGGACACCAGCGGTTCAAAGGCCGCCTGCCCCATGACTTCCAACGTGTTTGCTGCAATGCGAGCCGGCGAGGTCTTCAGCACAACCTCAAAGTCTTGCGACCAGTAACCGCCTTGTTGCCATGGCAACGGGTCGATCAAAATGTCATCAGCTAACATCTCTATGAGAAGTGGGATAGCCGCTTCACTTTCTGGCAGGAGAAAGCCGAGTTCATGGGCGGCAGTCGCTCGCGTGGTTGGTTCACTGGAATAAAGAGCTCGTATCTTGCTTCGAACCTCAGATGAAACGTCAGACGGCGCTTTGGATAGCGGTGTAACTGGCTGTGTATATCCCGTGAGTGGTAGCAGCAAAGTTACCATGGCGAAGATTTGTCTGATTGCCATCGAAATAACTCCTATGGTTTTTGGAAGGCATTTCTATTTATCATATTCTCGGCGTAGGTAATCGATCAAGGCATTGACGGCGCGCTCATCATCAAATTCCCGCAAGGCGACAACGGCCTGGGTGCGCACCTCGCGACTGGCATCATCCCGGGCAGCCTGAATGAGCGGCTCTATGGCACGCGCATCTTCCAGATCAGCCAGTATCGAAATAGCACGTATACGAATATTCTTAACCGGATCGTTTTGCAGGGCGTAGACACACGCGGGTACGATTGTCGGAGTATCAATTTCCTCCAAGACATAAAGAGCTCGCATACGCAGCTCTGCCTCTTCTTCATTTTTCAAAACCTCTGTCAACGCTTCGATAGCTCTTTCATCCTCGAGCTCTTCCAGAGCGTACAGGGCACGCATACGCAGATCGCGGTCAGGTTCGGTTTTGAGAACTTCAATCAACACCGGTGTACTTTGCGGTGCGGCAGTTTCTTCAAGGATATACAGCGCGCGCAGGCGCAGATCGCGGTCAGGTTCGTTCTTGAGTATCTTCTGAATGATGTTTAGATAACGCGGACTTGCTAGCACCTCGCCGTCAATTTCCTCAAGTGCATAAAGAGCACGCAGCTTCAGGTCTTTATCCGTCTCATTCTGGAGCAGTGACATCAAGGCATCGATTGAACGCGGGTCCTGCATCTCTTCCAACACATACAAAGCCCGTAGTTTGATATCGCGTTCGGCAGATTTGTCTTGCAATATCTCCATCATCACGGACAAGGCGCGTTCATCCTGCAGCTCCTCGAGAACATACATAGCTCGCAGGCGCTCGTCCCGGCTCTTACTGTTTTTCACAATCTCGAGTAACGTTGGCACAGAACCGGGGCTTTCAATTTCTTCCAGAACATATAACGCCCGCATGCGGACATCACGGCTTTCATCGTGCAATGCCAGATGATGCAGCATTTCTAAAGTACGTTTGTCATCAAGTTCATCCCCAAACTCTTCGAGACAGTAGAGTGCGCGCAGCTTCATGTCTCTGTCGGATTCATGCTCGAGGATGTCCAGCAACAGCGGTATCGCTTCCGGGGCATCGAGATCCTGCAGGATCATCAATGCCCGCAGGCGTATGTCGCGATCTGTCTCCTTCTTCAGAATTTCAGCAAGCAGAGGTACGGCTTTTGGATCTTTGAGTTCACCCAGGGCAATCAAAGCCTGAATACGTGCGAGTCGATTTTCTTTCTCCAAAGTTCGATCAATATATTCACGATATTGGGTTTTTCCCGCTTCAACCAGGTTCTGTGCCAGATCGACCATCCTGGCTTCGGCATCGTCACGCCAGGGACTTTCCGGATACTTCTCCATAAGTTGCTGGTATTGCTTGAAAGCCTCCTCTCCCCTGCCCGGCAGCTTCTCAGTGCAGTAGGCGATCCAGTATTGGGCATCATCGGCATAGCGGCTATCAGCAAACTGCTTCTGCACGCCGCGAAAAGCCTCGATGGCCTCAGACCATTTTTCTTGATTGCGCAACTTTCGCCCTTTTTGATACAAATCATAACCCTTGTCCTGGAGCGCCTCTATTGTAGAAAATGATGTTGTCTCTACTGACGCATTGGATCTGACAGACACAAGCATGAGAAAGACGGTCATCATCGCAACGCTTTTGATATGTGTCATTAATTTGCCTAACATCTTAATTATCCAGTACGTTAGATTCCGGATTCTGTGGACTTCCTGGCTTGTGGCGCAGCAAGGAAATCGCCAGCCTCGTAGATCTCGATTTTGATCAGCAAGTCTCCCTGTACTATCATGGCACGCAGATGCTCAAGCTCCTCATCTTCAGGTTCATTATCCAGATTGGCGAGGTCAAATAATAGCATCTCGAGCAGCTCTACTGTGCGGGCCAATGTCTGTGATTCTGCTTTTTCCAGAGTCTTCCTGACCAAGATGGTTTCTTTGAGCAAATCCTGAGAGGCGAGTCGCAGGTCCGTCCGGCCTTCAGGCTCAAGCACCGCATTGCTGTTCTTTATCTCCAATAACAATAATCCAGCTTTCTCCAGATATTGCTTGACCTGGGCCTCGTTTGAAGCCTGTAGAAATTGTTGTCGCTCTATATCTGAATCCATAGCACTCCGGTCCAGAGACATTTGTCTTGTCAGCGGTTCACTTATTTTTGTTGTATCGTGATTTTTAAGAAGAAGAAAGGCAGCCAGGAAAGCAATCACTGCGGCCTGGGCAAACCTCACTGGTGCGGCCGGGGCAATAACAAATTCCTGCCAGAATTTCTGCAAATATCCATGAAGCCGCTCCCTCAGAGAAACTGTTGCCGGCTCTTCAAGTTCAGCCATAATGTCTTGCCATAAGTCACGCTGCGGAAGTCGTCTCGGCATCTTTTCGCCGTAAAGACGCGTACTCTGCTGAAATTGCCGCAAGGTCGTGGCGCAACTCTTACAAGTCTGGATATGGCGTTTTGCCTCAGTCCATTCAGACTCAGTGGCTTCACCGTCCAGGTAAGCCGAAATCAGAATTTCTACATTGTCACATCTGTTGAACCGCATATTAACCACCTAATTATCGTTCTTCAAACGCGATCGAGTTCAGGCTTTAGTTTACTGGTGAGCAGAGACCGCGCTCTGAACACCCGTGCTTTGACGTTCCCCACCGAGCACTTTAGAATCTCAGCCACCTCCTTGTATGAGTGCCCTTCGATAACACCAAGAACAAAGGCGCTGCGCAGCGTTTCGGGCAATTCGTTTAAGGCTGCTTGCAACAGATCTTCCAGCTCGGCCATCTCCACTCTGTCTTGCGGAGAACTATTCGGATCCTCTTTTAGACTGCTACGTTCCACACGCTCCCGCTCCGTCTCCAGCGAATCGACCTGTTTGGTTCGTTGTCTTTCCATAAAGTTAAGCGCCTGGTTTTTTGCAATCCGAAAAAGCCAGCTTGAAAAATATCGGGCATCGCGCAGGCTTTTTATCCTGCGGTACGCCTTGACGAACACCTCCTGCGTGACATCCTCGGCGTCGTGTGCGCTGCCCAGAAACCGCAAGACAAAACCATAAACCGGAACGTGATAAGCTTCGAACAACGTCCTGAAAGCTGCAATGTCGCCACTTTTTACCCGGGCAATCAGTTCTTGTTCATTTGCACATTTCTGCAATCGGCCATTCCGGAATTTATGGTGTCACTTCGTGCTCATTGGGTGAGACACAAAGTCATACGAAGAGGTTACAAATTTCGGTGTAATATTACTATCAGGAGAATAAGAGAGGCGTGGGGCTATGTAAAACAGGTGAGCCGGAACAGAAAGCGCTATCTGTTCCGGCTGAGGTCTAAAAGCCATGTCACACGGCAACAGTCTTTTCGATGCGGCCATCCAGCAAATGTATGGTGCGGGTGCCATAGGAGGCATTACGTTCAGAATGCGTAACCTGGACAATGGTCGTGCCTTCGTTGTTCAGGCGCTTGAACATCTCCATGATCTCATCGCCCTGCACGGAGTTCAGGTTGCCCGTCGGCTCATCAGCCAGAATGACCTTCGGTTCGATGATCACGGCGCGCGCGATGCCCACCAACTGTTGTTGTCCGCCGGAAAGCTGGTTCGGAAACAAGTCTTTCTTGCCAACGATATTGAAGCGGTCGAGTGTATCCGCAACCAGACCCTTGCGTTCCGAGCTTTTTATTTTCTTGTACAAAAGCGGCGTTTCGATGTTCTCGTAAACGGTAAGCTCATCGATGAGGTGATAGCTTTGAAACACGAAACCGATATTCTGTGAATGCAGCTCAGTGCGCTTGCGTTCGTTTAGCTTGTTGACATTGATGTCGCCAAAATAGTATTCGCCACTCGACGGCGAATCCAGCATTCCCATAATGTGCAACAACGTGGACTTCCCTGAGCCCGATGGGCCCATGATGGTCACAAATTCGCCATCTTCGATATCGAGGTTGATATCACGCAACACAAATACATTGCCGGCGCCGGTCTTGTAGTACTTTACAATGTTCCTGAGGGAGATCATTAAGTTTGCTCCTGATTTTTAAATGCCGTCGAGTCCGATTTTAGCCAATGTTGGTCTGAGATGCAAGTTCAAGAAATGTGCCACTTCTGTTCTTGTTAAAGTTAGCCTGCGTCAGAAACATGCCCGCTATCCGCTGATATTACAGGCGGTGTACGGCAACGAACACCAAAAGATTCCAGTAGATAACAGGCCATTGATAACGTTGAACATTGCCTCCAGATTCAAACCCCATGGTCTGTCATTTCAAGCTTGCATGTGATATCGAGAATTAACAAATTGTAATAAAACAAATATCGACTCACAGACCGAGAGTTCAGCATTTTTTTCACAACATTACCGTGCTAATGCAATTCAGAGCCTGTCGAATCATGATATTTTTTCTCCTGCTGGCCCTGGCGGTTGCGGCTCGGGCGCAACAGAAGCAACTCACGCCCGATCAGATTGCAAAGCAGATCATGGATATCACAAATGAGGAACGTCAACGCCAGGGTCTACCGGAATTGGTGCGCCATGAGCACTTGCAAGAACTTGCCCGAATTCACAGCGCCAATATGATGAAGCACCATTTCTTTTCTCATACGGATCATGAGCATCGTGATCCCGGTGAGCGCAAAGATACTTATGCACCAAAGCTCTTCGGCGGCGTGGGTGAAAACATTGCCTATATTCACGGCATCCCACGTTCTCAGATCGCTGCAAGATTTCACGAAATCTGGATCGGGCCAATATCTTGCGCAGCAGATTTAGTCATCTCGGTGTTGCAGTCGTAAGGGAAGGGCAAACCTATTATGCCACGCAAGTGTTTGGCAATTTGGTAGCTGAGATGACAAGCGAGCCCAAAGAATCATACGATTTCGGTTCCGAACAAGTATTCGAATTCAAGTTCCTCGGCGCCTTCCCAAAAGAAGAGATTGCCATTTTCATGCATTTCCCCGACAGAAATGCCCGTTTTTATACCTCCAAGAATGCGTTCTACACCGGCGTTGGCCGATACGAACCCGTCTGGCTTGATGACGAGAGATTTGCCATTACCGTCACGTTTGATAAAGGGCGTGGTATCTACAGGTTAACGATGGGCAGCTACGGCAGCTACAATCCGGGCGGGCTTGAGTTGCTGATAAAATGAGGCCCCATGCTCCATCAAACAAGCGCGCTTTCATAACCGGAATCCTTCACGAACAAACATGAAGAGCGTGTCGTCTCAGTAGATTGACGGATGAACTCGAAAGGCACTTTGTCCCGCAATCCGAAAATGTTGACGTCAGCCCGGGGCGCAGATTTCAGGGTCTCATCGAACGTCCCGATCAAGACGTGAAAAAAGGTCATCGATGGCAGCCTTGCGTGGTCGCTAAGACGATTGAGGAATGAATACAACCGCTTTTCATCTGCCGCATCATTTGTAGATGTGATAAGGTTTATAGACCCCTCCCAGTTCATCTGCAACTGCAGTGCAATGAGCATAGCCAGTTGCCAGTTCGGGCTCTTATCCCGCAGCCAGAGGTTGACCGTTTTTTGCATGCCGAAGGCAACACGCGGGTGTTGCCGCAAGATCATCACACCCAGCTTATTGTCGATGGCATGGTCCATCAGCGTAGAGATGATGTGATCTTTTTTCTTATCTCCACCCAGGGTTAAGAAAAGGATGTTGGGCCGGAAAGTTCCTCCTTTTAGCGTTTGGATCACCAGCTTGGCGCCATGCAAAAAATCGGTATCCTCGATTACCGTGGATGTGACCAGTATATCCTCCTCTTTGATTGGCAATAACAGGTCATTCATCTCGGTTTCGGTGGCTTCTGCTTTTTCCTCTTTGACGGAGAAAGCGAATATGCTTCCGGATGGGTGTGTTACACTGCGGATAAACAACAACGGCCCGGACCACACTTTTGGGTCATCGATGGGTAGCAGCAGATCGGGTTTCCAGGAAATATGTTGCCGCGGGAACCTCATGGCCAGACGCGAGGCGCGTTCAGCCAGCACCAGGAACAGTCCGCCACGAATATCACCCCACTTGGTCTGCTCTAAACCCCGGCGTTCCAGCCAAATGTAAAGCCCTACGATCGTGCTGATTGCGACCAGGCTGAACACAGCATTGATCAAAAACATGATAAAAACACAGCCGACAGCGCCCACCAAAGGGACAAAGCGCGGGATGCGAAAAGTGGGACGGAAGCTGATAAACTTCATGCTCTGCTGGATAAACACAACCAGATTCAGCATGCCGTATGTGATAAGAAAAAACATGGTGATAAGCGAGGCCAGATAGTTCAAATTGCCAATTAGCAAGGCCAGCAAAATGACAGCCCCGGTGAAAACAATGGCATTGCGCGGCTCATTCTGCGAGGTCTTTTGTGCAAAAAAGGCTGAGAACGGCACGGTCTTCTGCTCCGCCAACGCTTGCAAAATACGGGGCGCCCCAAGCATGCTGCCGAGTGCTGAGGAGAGCGTGGCGCCAAGAATGCCTGCAATCACAGCCGAACCCCAGCGCGCCTTCTCTACCATCACCATTTGATTTGCGCGCAGCTCCTCCGGCGTCGCGATCTTTGCCAGCACGTAGGCGATCACAATGTAAATCACCATGGTCAGAAAAATCGAGAACATGGTACCGATGGGGATGGCCTTGCGCGGATTTTCAAGATCGCCGGACATATTGGCCCCGGCCATAATGCCGGTAACGGCCGGGAAGAAAACAGCAAACACCTGCCAAAAGCTCGCATCCACAAAGGTACCGCTAATGCTCATGTTCTCAACCGGCGGTGCAGGCGAGGCAAAAAACGAAAACAGAGACAGCGTAATGATAGCCATGATCACAAACTGAATGCGGATGGCAAAATGAGCGCTGATGTATGAAGTTGTCAGCAGAGCAATCCAGGCAAGAGTTGAAATCAGCATCGGCGAAGCGCCGGGGATAAGCCAACGCATGCCTTCGGTAAAGCCAATAATATAAAGAGCCGCAGAAAGGGTTTGTGAAATGTAGAAGGGTATTCCGATGCTGCCGCCTGCTTCCAAACCCAGCGAACGCGAAATAATGGAGTATGCGCCGCCTGCGCCAATTCGAATGTTCGTAGTGATGGAAGACATAGACAGCCCGGTGCAGATCGTCACCACTTTGGCGAGCAGAATGATGATGACAGCACCCCAGAACCCGGCGTTTCCCACAACCCACCCCAATCGCAGGAACATGATAACGCCAAGAATGGTTAACACATCTGGCGTGATGACGCCGCTAAAAGTCCCAAACTTACGCCGACTCCCGCGTGTGAGAAATGGCGCAATTTTCATACGCAAAGCGCGATAGATTACCGGGATAGATCTCATATTTTGATAGAGTGTGTTGTCAGAGGCTATTTAAGGCAGGTAGAATTTTAAGCCCAAAATACCAATTAT
>CAZVSL010000246.1:0-6181 GCA_964629935.1 uncultured Calditrichaceae bacterium
TCCCATTGGCAAGACGGGGTCAAGCAGGTGCGCGATTTTATCCGTCGTCGAGACCATATTCAATGGCAGCAGCTCAAATCGTTCTTTCGGTTGGGAGAGATATTCGAGTTAAGTGTCGATACGGAAGATCACACCACGGGCCAAATCCGGGTCAATACCCTTGTGCCCAAGAATCTGCCGTGGATAGGCAAATACCTCAATAGATTGCCTGTTGAAGTGGAAGCGATTCCCCTGCCCGGCTTTGAATTCTCACACTGGTCCGGCGCTTCATCTTCCACTCAGCCAATAATTGAGATCGATCTCGAGCAGGACGAGACACTCATGGCTCATTTTGACGAAATCCAACTGCCCACGATTGATTTCTTTTCTACGGACAGCGGTTTTGTCGGTGATGCGTTTCAGGTCTTTGGCGCCAATCTTGACGATGTGACACAGGTTTTGTTGGCTCAGACGCCGTGCGAGTTTACGGTTGTATCCGGCGAGGAGATCCTGGCTGTCGTGCCCGACGGCGCAACCAGCGGCAAGATCAAAGTGATGACGCCGGCCGGCGCTGTGGAAAGTGAGAAAGAATTCGTCGTGTTGCAACCGGAGCAGCCTGTGGTCTTGGCCTCTTTTGCGCCGCGATCTGCAAAACCGGGCGCCACCGTTACGCTGAGCGGGGAAAGATTAACGAAAGTGCAACGCGTGGAATTCAACGGGGTGCCGGCTCTTATTCTACCTGATTCTACCGATAATGAAATTCAGGCGAAGGTACCTTTTGACATACAAAGCGGTCCGATTGTGATCGTCACTGCGACTGATTCAGTTGTGAGTGATTCCATTTTTGCAGTTATTCCGGATACGAGCAGCGGGCGCTGGTTTGTGGCTGAAGACAGCTATACCAACAAATTCAGGCCTGATGCAATTCTCGGCTCCGCTTCGGAGTTGCTGGCGACTTCGCTGCAAGATAGCGGCATGGTGACGTTTCTGAAATTCGATCTTTCGATGCTCGAGGGTGTTGCCGTCAAAGCTGCACACATAGAGCTATGCTTGTTGCAAGACAGCGAGCACGGCGGGGCTGTCTACAGCATAGACCCGAACTGGGATGAAAACACGTTGAGTTGGTCTAACGCACCGCAACCTGGCGACAACGACTCTGTCGGGACATTTCCCGGCGCCAAAACTGGCGATATGATCCAGGTGGATGTTACGGCAGCCGCTGGTCCTGAGGGGATTGCGTTTGCCATTGTCAGCCTATCTGCCGATACATTAAGACTGGGCTCAAAGGAAGGCCACTATCCGGCGCAACTGTTTGTGGAAGTCGATACGCTGGTAACGCATGCGCCCGATCATAACAATGATAATTTGCCCGTGGCCATTGGGTTATCACATGCCTATCCCAATCCGTTTAACGCCACGACAACCATTGAGTACGGCTTGCCCCGGGCAATACACGTCAAATTAGTTGTGTATAACCTGCTTGGCCAGGCGGTTCGTACGCTCGTTAATACGCAGCAGAACGCAGGCTTCAAACGTGTGCGCTGGGATGGCAAAGATGACCACCTCCGGGATGTTAGCAGCGGGGTATATTTTATCAGGCTGATCGCTGACGGGCGGACATTTGTGCACAAAGTTCTGCTGCAAAAATAAGGTGGAAACCCATTCCGTTTTCACCAATTCAGGGTCTGTGGCGCTACTTTTAGAGGATGATATGAATGTGATATGCGAGCGTGTGGAAGGATGTACCGCTTATGGCTGGTATTTTTGGGCCTGCCCTCCGAGACAAAACCATTCCTTTACCTTTCCCGGGGCTTTTCGATACTAGGGTATTGTCAAATGACAAATGGACTGATATAAGCTCATGATGTCAATTCGATTGTTGCTACAATTCTGTCTTGTGCTGTGTATTGCCAGCGCTGTTCCTGGTCAAAATGCCGGCAACGCGCTTCGCTTTGATGGCGATGACAATAGCATTGCTATTCCTGATTCTCCGAGTCTTAGCGGCGGCTCCGGTAAAAGCATCACGGTAGAAGCATGGGTTAAACTGGACAATTTAAAAAAAGACCGCCCGGTGATTCAGAAGTGGCTGGACACACAGTGGAAAGAATGGGGCTTAATCGTAGACGGCAGCAATGAGCACGAGGTCTCGGTGGCCATTGAGAACAATGGCAGCAACTTCGAATATAAAGCCGGCGGCGGCGTGATTCAGCCGGACGAGTGGTTTCATATCGCCATGACGTACGACTGGGATTCGCGTACCGTACGCATCTTCATAAACGGCACGGAGTATGGCCCGGGCGCAGTGGTCGAGCAGGGCATGCCGGATACGCGCGCCGAAATCTATATCGGCCGCCATGCCTATACAGCCACCAAGCACTTTCTCGGCAATATGGATGAGATCCGAATCTGGAACTTTGCCAAAACCGGCGCAGAGCTGCTGGCGCTGATGCATGAGCCGCTTACGGGCGATGAGCAGGGTTTGCTGGCCTACTGGAATTTCGATGAAGGTGCGGGCGTCGTTGTTAACGATGTGTCCGGCAACGGCCACGACGGCTTGTTCGAGCAAAGCGAGCTTGATGGGCCGCAATGGATCACCTCGACAGCGCCTCTGGGCGACGGTCGCTTTATCGTGCTGGATTCGCCGAACGGCGGCGAGCGGATTGAAGCGGGCAGCACGTTTACCGTGAAGTGGACAGCTCGAAATGCCGGCCCAATGGTCATGCTGGAATTTAGCCGCGATGGCGGCAGCACCTGGCAGATAGTCGAGGCCGAAACCGATAACGATGGTAAATATGGCTGGAATGTGCCGCAAGAACCAACCAGCGCCGGCATGCTCCGCATTACAGATCTGTCTGATGCCTCGCTTACGGACGTCAGTGACGCACTGTTTGTGATTGCCACAGGCCCGGCTGGCGACTTATCCTTCACGGATATCACAGAGTCAGCCGGTACCGGTGGGCCTGAGGCTGCGGGCGAAACCGGCGGCCACGCAGCGCTGTTCGCCGATGTGAACGGCGACGGCCGCCCTGACCTGTATCACACCATGTTGTTCAACCAGCGCATGGCAGATTTGTTTTTTCTGAACCTGGGCAACAATGTCTTTTCTGAAGAGGCCGCGGCGCGCGGTATCGAAGATTTTGACGGCGGCTCCCATGGCGCAGTGTTCGCGGATCTGGATAATGATGGCGACTTCGATCTTTTCAACGGCACCACCGGCAGGGTTGGCGACCAGCCAAGACCGGAGCACAATGATATCTATCGAAACGACGGCGCCGGCTTCTTTACCGACATGACCCCGGGATCGGCAATAGAACAACGCATTGAGCCAACGCGCGGCGTGCTGGCTTTTGATATGGATAACGACGGCGACCTGGATTTGCTCGCCATCACCAACTTTCTGGGCACCGATGATCCGAGCAGCGAGCGCAACGAGCTGTATCACAATCTGGGCAACTTCGAATTTGAGGAGATTCGCTCAGGCGACCTCTTTGATGCGCCGGCAGGGCAGGGGGGTACGGACACGGATTTTGACAACGATGGCGACATAGACATCATCGCCGGCAATCGGACAGGAGCTCTCAATATCCTGGTCAACGACGGTCACGGCGAGTTTACGCGCATAAATCGACCGTCCATAGGCATCAATCACAGAGGCCGTGAAGGTGTCACCATGGGTGACGTCAACAACGATGGCTGGCTGGACATGATGCTGTCTGATTTTGATGATGACAACGAGCGTGCGATCGAGCGATTGTATGTCAGCAATGGCGACGGCGCCTTTACTTTTCGACAGGAGTTCACCAACACACACGGGTTTATGGGTGGTTTCGCCGATCTCGACAACGATGGCGACCTTGATATCGTATTCTCAGGCGACGACCGGTGCTATTTGAATGATGGTACCGGCGTCTTTGAGCAAGGTCCGGATATTCCCATTACCAATATCAACGATCCCCGCGCCATCGCTTTTTCCGATATCGACGATGATGGCGATCTCGATTTCGCAGTCGCCGCCAAACGCTCGCGCAACTGGCTGGTGCGCAACGACCTGGATGCCGGCAACTGGCTCAAAGTCGATCTCGTAGCCCCGAACGGCCAGGCCGGCGCTTTTGGCGCCAAGGTCAAAGTCTATCCCGAAGGTCAGGCTGGCGCAAAATTGGTCGGCTATCGTGAGGCGCGTTCCATGAACGGCTATCTCGGCCAGAACGATCCGGTGCTGCACTTCGGACTTGGCTTCCACACCAGCGTTGACGTGGAAGTACAGTTTCTGGACGGCACCAAGCTGCTGTTCGAGCAGGTCCCTGCCAATCAGACACTTAAAGTGAATTTATCAACCGTGCCCCGAATTTCTGCGCTTACTCCGGGTTTTGGCGTGATTGGAACCTGGGTAACCATTTCCGGTGAGTATCTGTCGACTGCCGAGAAAGTCAGTTTCGGTGCGGTGGAGGCGGAATTCGTTATCGAGTCTGATGAGGAGATTCGCACACAAGTGCCGCCGGGCGCAGCCACCGCTCCCGTTAGCATCACCAATATCGCCGGTACCGGCACAAGTCAGACAGAATTTGTCGTTCTGGAAACGGCTGTATTGCCGGCTTTTGCGCCCTCGGATGATGCGCAGGTGAAAGAGCAGGATCCGGAAATGAATTATGGCGACAAGACCTCTTTTAAGGTGGAGGCGGATATATTCTCCAGTTTTCTCAAATTCGACCTTTCCGACCTGCAAAGCCACGTGCATAGCGCTACCCTTCGAATGCTGGTGCTAAATGGCAGCGACCAAGGCGGTGATATCTACCATGTCTCCAATCACTTTGCCGATAGTGTGACGCCATGGCGCGAGATGGAGTTAACATTTACCAATGCGCCTGCGATTGCAGGTCAACCGCTGGATGCCCGTGGTACGGTCAGCGTCGGTGACACTGTAGAATTCGACCTGACCCACGCCATCAAGGGGCCGGGGATATATAGTTTTGCATTGCAGAGTAATTCCAGCGATCTGGTGGAATACAGCTCTAAAGAAGGAGAGTTTGCACCGCAAGTTGAAATCGTGGTGCTGCCACAGGCGCCGGCGATTACTTCATTCACGCCGGTAAGCGGTATGGTTGGCACGGAAGTTACGCTGAATGGCTCGGGTTTGAATTCTGTCGACGGCGTGTTTTTCGATGATACGCAGGCGCCAAATCATGTTGTGGAAACAGACGAGAAAATCAGGGTGGTTGTGCCGCCAGCAGCACGCTCAGGTCCGATTGTCATCACGAGCCCCATCGGCAATGATACGACGGCAGCCAGTTTCACGGTTCTGAGAATGCCGGAGATTCATTCAGTCACGCCTGTTAGTGGCCAGCCGGGGACCACTGTGTTCATTACGGGACGTAATCTCGGCGAGGTGACTGAAGTCTTGTTCGGCGAAGCTCCTGCTGAGTTTGAGGTGGAAACGGATACATCCCTGTCCGCAATTGTTCCGGCTGCGGCCACGACAGGCGCAATCACCGTGACGAGTGTTGCCGGGGCAGCGGTTTCAGCCACCGATTTTGTCGTTTTGCAAAGTGAGCGCCTTGTCTTAGCACCGATTGCCGACGCCTATGTCAAATCATCCGGCGACAATCTCGGCAGCGGCGCGGCCACCGAGCTGCAAGTCAGCAAAAGCGATAACGAGCAATCTGTCAGCTATCTCAAATTCGATGTGGCCGTGCTCACGGAAGATGTTAGTAACATCACGTTACGATTGTGGGTGACTGAGGGCAGCGATGACGGCGGCGCGCTTTTTCTGGCGGAAAACACCTATCCCGGCACGCACAAACCCTGGCTCGAGCACAGCCTGAGCTGGGAGACGGCGCCACGTTTGCTCACACTGCCTTTGGCCGTGCTCGGCCCCCTTACCTCAGAGAGATGGGTGGAGATCGATGTGACCAATATTATTCGGGATACAGGGACTGTTTCTTTTGCGCTGAAAAACAACTCCGCAGATAGAGCGAAGTTTGGCTCACGTGAGCACAGACAGGCGCCGGAATTGGTAGTCGTTTCCGTGAGCGAGGCTGAGCCGGAAGTGAGCAATTCTGCCGGTACCCAGGCAACACCTTCAGATTTCGCCCTCTATCCGGCCTATCCTAATCCGTTCAATGCCGAAGCCATCATAAGCTATGCCATCCCTGAACCGACCCGCGTCGAGGTCACCATCTACAATTTGCGCGGGCAGATAGTGCGC
>CAZVSL010000246.1:6191-7880 GCA_964629935.1 uncultured Calditrichaceae bacterium
CGCAGGCTGTTTGATGGCATCGAAACCGCCGGCGTCAAAAAGGTGCGATGGAACGGACGCGATAACTTCGACGTCGAGCTTGCCTCCGGCGTCTATTTCATCAGATTACTGGCCGGGGACCGGCAAATGGTGCAGCGGATTACTTTACAGAAATGACCCTGCTGAAAACGCTGCCCCAAAAAATCTCCGCGTGCGGAATAATGCGTCAAATATTACAGCTCTGGCAAAGATGTTGCTGTTCATTACACAATCCATTTTGAAAAGCAGGAGGCAAAGCAGATATCCGGCAGTGCAAGTTGTTACGTAAGGTCAAGTCTGCTATGCAATTAAGACGATTATCTTTCAGCTTTAAAGAGAATCTTTCCTGTTTTTTCATGATAGTATAACCACAACTTAGACGACCAACTATCGAACACAGTATGAAATTGAGACAGTTCTTTTCACTCCTCGCGCTTTTTGCTACAGCGACCACCGTTTTTGCCCAGACTTCGGCTGAGCTTTCCTTTACTGACATAACCCTTGCCGCTGGTACAGGCGGACCTTCCGGCGTAAACGAAACCGGCGGCCATAGCGCCGTCTGGACTGATGTGAACGGCGACGGCCGGCCCGACCTGTACATAACCATGCTGTTCGAGACAAAACGCAGCGATCTGTTCTTTCGCAACGTGGACGGCGCGGTCTTCGCTGACGAGGCAATCCTGCGCGGCATCGATGACTTTGACGGCGGTTCACACGGCGCGGTATTCGCCGACCTCGACAATGACGGCGACTACGATCTGTTCAACGGTTCCACCGGCCTGGTTGCGCCAACCTTGCAGCCGGAGCATAACAACCTGTTCCGCAACGATGGCAACGGTTTCTTCACGGATGTGACACCCGGTACCGACGTTGAAGGTCCGCTCTGGCCAACACGCGGCGTTCTCGCATTCGATATGGATGGCGACGGCGACCTCGATTTGCTCGCCATTACAAATTTTCGCGGCACGGACGACCCGGCTGAGGAGCGCAACGAGCTTTATCGCAATGACGGCAATTTCAACTTCGAGGCCATCGAGGTCGGCGCACTTTATAGCGCGCCGGCCGGGCAAGGAGCGACGGACACTGATTTTGACGGCGATGGCGATGTCGATATCATCGCCGGCAATCGCACCGGCGAAGTCAATATTCTGCGCAACGACGGCAGCGGCAACTTTACCCTCGTTTCACCGGCTGCCATCGGCATCGGTCATCAGGGACGTGAGGGCGTGAGCATGGGCGATGTGAACAACGATGGCCATCTGGACATGCTGCTCTCTGACTATGACGATCCTGCAGACGAAACTCTGGAGCATCTTTATGTCAACAACGGCGATGGCACATTCACTTT
Source organism: uncultured Calditrichaceae bacterium (assembly GCA_964629935.1). Taxonomy (GTDB): domain Bacteria; phylum Zhuqueibacterota; class Zhuqueibacteria; order Oceanimicrobiales; family Oceanimicrobiaceae; genus CAZVSL01. The sequence continues at coordinate 7,558 of CAZVSL010000246.1, forward strand.
CAGCCGCACCTTCCGCGGCAACTTCGGCTATATGGGCGGTTTTGCTGACCTGGACAACGATGGGGACCTTGACATCGTTTTTGCGGGCGACAACGTATGCTATCTCAATGATGGTGATGGCGCCTTCTCAACCGGACCGGCTATCCCGACGTCCGGCATTGATGACCCACGCGCCATTGGCTTTGCAGACATTGATGACGATGGTGACCCGGACTTTGCCATCGGCGCCAAACGGTCTCGCAATTATCTAATCCGGAACAATTTTGACAGTGGCAATTGGCTAAAGGTCGCGTTAATTTCTCCCCAGGGCCAGGCCGGTGCTT
>CAZVSL010000246.1:7890-8674 GCA_964629935.1 uncultured Calditrichaceae bacterium
TCGGTGCAAAGCTTAAGGTGTATCCGGCCGGTGATCTCGGTGGCGAGCTGCTGGCATTTCGCGAGGCGCGGTCAAGCAACGGCTATCTCGGCCAGAACGATCAGACCCTGCACGCCGGGCTTGGCGTCCATAGTCAGGTAGACCTCGAGGTGATTTTTCTCGACGGCACAACCGTAACTCGCCGCAACCTGAACGCCAACCAAACTGTTACTATCGATGGCAGGCTAAATCTGCCCGTGATTTCGTCCTTCTCGCCAACCATCGGGCCGACCGGAACGGAGGTCACGATAGCTGGCGACAACCTTGCCGGAGTCACCGAAGTCCGATTCAACGGCACACCGGCTGTTGAAACCGCAGTCGACACAGACGAGCAGATTCGTGCTGTTGTGCCGGCCGGCGCCGCCAGCGGCAAAATTCAAGTCTCAAACCTCGCCGGCACAGCGATCAGTGATGGCGATTTCACCATTTCCGAAAGCAACGTTATCTCCTTTACGTCTTCCGATGATGGTCAGATCAAGCTGTCAGAACCAGACTCAAACTATGGCCTCAAGAATAGCATGAAAGTGGATCTGGGCGTATTCCATACTTATGTGAAGTTTCAGGTTGTCGGCTTGAGCGGCAGCGTGCAAAGGGCGACCGTCCGTCTGCGTGTGGCGGCCGGCAGCAGCGATGGCGGCGAATCCGGCGGGGCCATTCACCTGGTCGAGAACACCTTTGCAAACTCGGGTGATGCGTGGACTGAAACCGCGCTCACCTCAGGCAACGCCCCGCCGATCCAGACCGG
>CAZVSL010000247.1:0-8670 GCA_964629935.1 uncultured Calditrichaceae bacterium
GTTCGAACTACAGGTACGGGATACAAAACGCGGCGAAGAAGAGCTCACGCGCGAAATTCCCAACGTTAGCGAAGAAACAACCAAAGATCTGGACGAAAACGGAATCGTCCGGGTTGGTGCTGAGGTGCAAGCTGGCGACATTTTGGTCGGCAAAGTGACGCCAAAGGGTGAAACAGATCCCACGCCTGAGGAAAAGCTACTAAAGGCGATTTTTGGTGAAAAGGCGGGCGATGTTAAGGATGCTTCTCTCAAAGCGCCGCCCGGAATGAAAGGCGTGGTGATCAGCACCAAACTTTTTACGCGCAAGAAAAAAGACCCAAAGACCAAGAAACAGGACAAGAAAAGAATCGAGGAGATTGAGTCCTGGTACCAATCCGAGCTTTTGCGCATAGAAAAGCTACGAGACCAGAAGTTAATACACGTGCTCAGTGGCAACCCGTGCAAGACCATACGAGATAAGAATACAGGTAAGGTCATCTTTAAGGCAAATACCACGTTAGACGAGGACAAGTTGTCTGGTGTTAACTTTGACACCCTGGACTACAGCGAAGGTTTGACCGACAACACCGATATCAATGAAAAAGTCGCCACCATTTGGTCAGGCTACCAACTGAAACTCAGCGAGCTCGAAGAAGACTTTGAAAACAAGAAATTCAAAGTCGAGGTAGGCGACGAACTTCCTCCCGGTATCGTGCAACTCGCGAAAGTCTATGTCGCCAAGAAACGCAAGCTGATGGTCGGTGACAAGATGGCCGGCCGGCATGGCAATAAGGGCGTGGTTGCGAAGATAGTGCCGGTAGAAGACATGCCGTATCTTCCGGATGGTACGCCGGCTGACATCGTTCTCAATCCCCTCGGTGTGCCTTCACGAATGAACCTCGGCCAGATATTTGAAGCAAACCTCGGTTGGGCAGCGCACGAACTGAACACAATGTATGCCACGCCTGTGTTCGATGGTGCAAAATATGAGGAAGTCAGGGAAGAGATGAGAAAAGCTGGCTTGCCGGAAGACGGGAAATCTATCTTGTATGATGGCCGGACGGGCGAGCAGATTGAGAATCCGGTGACTGTCGGACACATTTATATACTGAAGCTCTCGCATCTTGTTGAAGACAAGATACATGCGAGGTCGATTGGTCCGTATTCATTGATCACCCAGCAGCCTCTGGGTGGTAAAGCACAGTTTGGCGGTCAGCGCTTTGGTGAAATGGAAGTCTGGGCGTTGGAAGCCTACGGTGCTGCTCATACTCTGCAAGAGATCCTTACTGTCAAGTCTGACGATGTTCGAGGTCGGTCTAAGGCATACGAGGCAATTGTTAAGGGCGATAATTTACCAGAACCTGGTTTGCCGGAGTCGTTCAATGTATTGATTCGCGAACTCCAGGGCCTGGGTTTGGATGTTGAGTTACTGGACCAGGGAAATGGCAGACAGTAAACAACACCACGAGAAAGAAAACACAAAACCATTGAATCAGTCACCAATCTTTCTGTATAGGAGGTGGCAACTTGGCCTATTTTAGCAGACAAGAAGCTTCACCAAAGAAATCCTTTGACGCGATTTCCATTAGCCTGGCGTCTTCAGACAAAATACTGGAGCGTTCACATGGTGAGGTGACAAAGCCAGAAACAATAAATTACCGCTCATTTAAACCCGAGAAAGACGGTCTCTTTTGCGAGAAGATCTTTGGACCGGTGCGGGATTGGGAATGTCATTGCGGAAAATATAAGCGGATCAGATACAAAGGAATCATCTGCGACCGTTGTGGTGTTGAGGTTACGACCAAGAGTGTGCGCAGGGAACGCATGGGGCATATTTCATTGGCAGTTCCTATTGTGCATATCTGGTTCTGGAAGTCCCTGCCTTCCAAGATAGGATACATTCTTGGAATGAGTGCGAAGGAACTCGAACGCGTGATCTACTATGAGTCCTATGTTGTGATTGAACCCGGCAACAGTGGATTCAAGCCTAAAGAACTTATCACCGAAGAGGATTATTTTCGTATCATGGGTGAATTTGAAGAGTCACCCAATGGCGAAGAGGTTGATGGTGGTGAATTTGTCGCCAAGATCGGCGGCGAGGCTGTCCTCGAGCTATTGAAGCGCACCGACATTCCGGCGCTTTCTGTTGACCTTCGGCGTCGCGTGAAAGAGGAAAAATCTTTCCAACGCAAAACCGAGGCGCTAAAGCGGCTGCGGGTAGTCGAGTCCTTTAAAAAAAGCACGAATCGTCCCGAGTGGATGGTGATGTCTGTCGTTCCGGTTATTCCGCCGGAATTGCGACCGTTGGTTCCACTGGAAGGCGGCCGGTTCGCTACCAGCGATCTCAATGATCTCTACCGTCGGGTGATAATTCGAAACAACCGACTGAAAAAGCTCATGGAAATCAAGGCGCCGGAAGTGATTTTGCGGAATGAGAAACGCATGCTTCAGGAAGCCGTTGATGCATTGTTTGACAACGGCCGCAAGTCTGCCGCCGTTCGTGGCGATGGCAATCGTCCGCTGAAGTCGCTGTCAGACATGTTGCGCGGCAAGCAGGGTCGATTCCGCCAGAACCTGCTTGGTAAGCGTATCGATTACTCCGGCCGTTCCGTTATTGTTGTGGGCCCGGAGTTGAAACTCCATGAGTGCGGTTTGCCCAAGGAAATGGCTCTGGAGTTGTTCAAACCGTTTGTCATTCGCAAGCTGGTGGAACGGCGTCTGGTCAAAACTGTCAAAAGCGCAAAAAAGCTTGTCGATCGCAGAGGCACGGAGGTCTGGGACATTCTTGAGGAAATCATTGATGACCATCCGGTTCTGTTGAATCGTGCGCCAACTTTGCACAGGCTTGGCATTCAGGCTTTTCAGCCGATCTTGATCGAAGGCAAGGCGATACAGGTTCATCCGCTGGTTTGTGCTGCGTTCAACGCTGATTTCGATGGCGATCAAATGGCAGTTCACGTGCCGCTGTCGTATTACTCACAGATCGAGACGCGCACGCTGATGCTTTCCAGCCATAATATCTTGTCACCGGCAAGCGGACGACCGCTGGCCATTCCGAGTCAGGATATCGTCCTTGGTATCTATTACCTAACGAAGGCACGCAGCGGTGAGCGCGGCGAGGGTATGATGTTCTCCTCGCCAGGTGAGGTGCTGATTGCTCACTATGATGGTAAGCTTGGTCTGCATGCAAAGATCAAGGTTCGCATTAATGGTGAAATCGTTGAAACCACGACAGGCCGGATCATTTTCAATGAGGTGCTTCCCGTCGGTCATGAATTCATCAACGAGTTGCTGACGAAGCGCCGCCTTGAAGACATTTGTGCTGACGTCTACAAGAATCTCGGCAATCAGCATAGCGCCTATTTTTTGGACGATCTCAAGGAACTTGGCTTCAGCTATGCGATGTTCAGTGGTGTAACCGTGGGCATAGAAGATGTGCGTATTCCTGAAGAGAAAAAGGAGCTTCTGGACGCAGCATTTAAAAAGGTTGCCACTATTCAAAGCCGGTATGAGAACGGCGTTATCACTGACGGAGAACGGTACAACCAGATTATCGATATCTGGACCCATACAACCAGTGACATTGCAGAGCGGTTGTTTTCAAATCTGGAGAAGGACCGCCAGGGTTTTAATCCAATCTACATGATGGCAGATTCCGGTGCACGTGGTTCGAAAGAGCAAATCAGGCAATTGGCTGGCATGCGTGGTCTCATGGCCAAGCCTCAAAAGAAGATGACCGGGCAGATGGGTGAAATCATCGAAAATCCGATCACGGCAAATTTCCGTGAGGGTCTTTCGGTGTTGGAGTACTTTATTTCTACTCATGGGGCGCGGAAAGGACTGGCGGATACAGCACTGAAAACCGCCGATGCCGGTTATCTGACCCGCCGACTGGTGGATGTGGCGCAAGATATCATCATATCTGAGTACGATTGCAATACAATCCTCGGTATCCGCATCGGTGATCTTAAGGAAGGTGAGGAAATAATCGAGCCCCTCCGCGATCGCATTCTGGGACGCGTTGCTGCTGAGGATGTTTTCGATCCTGTTACTCAGGAAGTAATCGTTGAAGCGAATACGCTTATCGACGAGGATATGGCCGACCACATCTCAAACAGTGGTATCGAGACCGTGCATATCCGCTCTGTGTTGACTTGCGAGTCAAAACGAGGTGTTTGCACCTTATGCTATGGCCGCAATCTTGCTACCGGTGGGCTTGTGAATATGGGTGAAGCAGTCGGTGTGATGGCAGCGCAATCGATAGGTGAGCCTGGAACGCAGTTGACATTACGTACCTTTCACATCGGTGGCACTGCGGCTCGCATCGCAGCTCAGTCTCAAGTGGCTGCAAAACACGCTGGCAAAGTGAAGTTTCGAAACCTCAAGTCTGTGAAGCAAGCTACAGGCGATACCATAGCTGTTGGCCGTAACGGAAGGCTTGAAATTGTCGATGAAAACAACCGCGTGGTTGCGCAGTACACCATTCCGTATGGCGCCCAGGTGTTGGTAGATGAAGGCGAGTCAATCGAGAAGGGCAGGGTCGTATTTGAATGGGATCCATATACGGCGAGCATCCTGGCAAACCATGACGGCTATGTCAAGTATGTCGACCTTATCGACAAGGTTACATTCCGTGAGGCTTTGGACGAAACCACTGGCTTAAAGCAGCGGGTTATCATCGAAACGCGTAATAGAAGCCTGAGCCCCCAACTGCACATCGTTGACAAAGAAGGAAATAGACTTAGTAATTATATCGTGCCGACGCGCGCGCATTTACAGGTCCAGGATGGGCAACAAATCAAGGCCGGTGACATTCTGGTCAAAATCCCACGCGAAATTGCCAAGACACGTGACATTACCGGTGGTTTGCCACGCGTCGCAGAACTATTCGAGGCACGTAAACCGAAGGAACCGGCTATCGTTACTGAGATTGACGGTGTGGTCAAGTTTGGCGAGATTCGTCGCGGTACGCGTAAAGTGGTTGTGACCTCCCAGGATGCACAAGAGGAAAAAATTTATATGATTCCTTATGGAAAGCATGTTCTTGTGCATGAGGGTGACTACGTTCAAGCAGGCGAGAAACTGTGTGAGGGCAGCATTGCCCCGGAAGATATTCTCAATATTATGGGGCCGAACAAGGTTCAGGAATACCTGGTAAATGAAATCCAGGAAGTTTATCGTCTGCAGGGCGTGAGAATCAATGATAAGCACATCGAAGTTATTGTTCGCCAGATGTTGCAGAAGGTCAAAGTTGAAGACCCGGGTGACACGATGTACCTAGAAGGCGACCAGGTTGACAAGATATCTTTCCTGGAAGAGAATGAGAGCATCCGCAACAAGGTTGCTATAGTCGAAACCGGTGACTCGAAGTATAGCGTGGATGAGCTTGTTGACAAAGATGAGTTCGAACGTGAGAGTGCAAAGCTCAAAGAAGCAGGCAAAGCCCCTGCGGTATCGCGGCCAACGCAACCGGCAACGTTCCAGCCACTTTTGCTGGGCATAACCAAGGCCTCATTGACCACTGAGAGCTTCATCTCTGCTGCATCTTTTCAGGAAACAACGCGCGTATTAACGGATGCCTCCATTGAGGGCAAAGTGGACTTGTTGCTGGGCCTGAAGGAAAACGTGATTATGGGTCACCTGATACCAGCAGGGACCGGTTTGAGTAAGTTCAAGAAGCTCCGCGTTTACTCTGAGCAGGAGCCAGAGCAGGAGTCGCCGGCTATTGAGGATAAAGAAGTTGAGGGCGAATATCAGCCCGCTGTGGGATAGTCAGATGAGAGCGACAAAACATAAAAAACAGTTGCTTTTTTAGCAACTGTTTTTTATATTGAGAATCTGTAATCATGAGGGATTTGATTTGCCTACGATAAATCAATTAGTTAAGTCTGGTAGAAGAAAAGGCGCGAGGAAGACGACTGCGCCGGCATTGGCAGGTTCTCCGCAGCGGCGGGGCGTGTGCACAAGGGTGTACACGACGACGCCCAAGAAACCGAATTCGGCGCTCAGGAAAGTGGCAAGAGTCAGGCTGACCAATGGTTTTGAGGTCACTGCTTATATACCCGGTGAGGGCCACAATCTGCAGGAGCACTCAATTGTGCTAATACGAGGTGGTCGTGTCAAAGACTTGCCGGGGGTCCGCTATCATATCGTTCGTGGTGTTTACGACACGAGTGGTGTAGAAGACCGAAATCAGGGTCGGTCCAAATATGGGACAAAGCGAAAGGGATCGTAGGTCTATCTTATGTCGAGACGCAAAACAGCAGAGCAACGAAAAGCACTACCCGATCCAAAGTACAAGAGCGTACTTGTTGCCAAGTTTATAAACGGTTTGATGGAGAGCGGCAAAAAAAGTGTTGCTGAGAACATATTCTATTCCGCGCTTGATATCGTGGAGGATAAGACCAAAAAGGATGGGCTGGAGGTTTTTGAGAAAGCTGTTGCTAACGTCAGGCCTATTCTGGAGGTCCGATCCAGGCGTGTTGGCGGTGCGACTTATCAAGTGCCGGTGGAGGTGCGACCAAACAGAAAGCAAGCTTTGGCATTGCGGTGGATTATTGGATTTGCCAAAGCGCGTTCCGGTCGTTCTATGGCAGAAAAGCTTGCTGCTGAGCTTGTCGCTGCTTACAACAAGGAGGGTGGGTCCATAAAGAAGAGAGAAGACACGCATAAAATGGCGGAAGCCAACAAGGCGTTTGCTCACTTCCGCTGGTAGGGTGTCGGCTTTCTGGGCATCTAACCACCGAAATCACACAACAAGACAATTTCACTCGAGGGAAGATTAATAGATACCTTCCCTTTTTCATGTAATAAAGCGTGGATGTAAAGGCAGAGAAGTTCACAAATAAGAATTTGAAAGCTTCTTCTCCACGAATTATCAATGCAGGATATGTTGATTCTCTGTGTAATTGTGGAGTTTTTTTATGTCGAGAAACACTCGTTTAGAAAAGATTAGAAATATTGGGATTATGGCCCACATAGATGCGGGCAAGACGACTACTACAGAAAGAATTCTGTTCTATACAGGCATGATCCATCGCATGGGTGAAGTGCATGACGGTGCTGCGACGATGGATTGGATGGAACAAGAGCGGGAGCGTGGCATAACGATCACCTCCGCCGCCATTTCTTGTAGCTGGAAAAATCACAGAATTAATATTATTGATACCCCTGGCCACGTCGACTTCACAGTTGAGGTGGAAAGGTCTTTGCGGGTTTTGGATGGCGCGGTGGCCTTATTCTGTGCTGTTGGTGGTGTGGAGCCGCAGTCGGAAACTGTCTGGCGTCAGGCTGATAAGTATAAAGTGCCTCGCATTGCTTTCATCAATAAGATGGACCGCGTCGGCGCTGATTTCTATGGTGCGCTGAACATGATAAAGGAGCGACTGGGTGCTAATGTTGTGCCCGTGCAAATACCTATTGGCGAAGGCGACCTGTTCACGGGGCTGATCGACCTGGTGAAGATGAAGGCAGTAATCTATCATGAGGATAGCCTAGGTTCAACCTGGGATGAAATCGACATTCCTCATGATCTGGAAGAAAAGGCATCCGAGTATCGCACGCACTTACTGGAGTCGGTATCTGAGTTTGATGACACATTGCTCGAAAAATATCTGGAAGGCCACGAGATTGATGAGCAGGAAATTCTCAGCGCCATCCGGAAGGCAGCGATCAGCGTAAAGGTTACACCCGTGCTGCTGGGCTCAGCCTTTAAGAACAAAGGCGTGCAGCGCTTGCTCGATGCGATCATTAATTTCTTACCAGCCCCGTTCGATCTACCTGAAATTCAGGGGATACATCCCAAGACTGAAGAGATAATTTCCAGAAAAGCAACCGACGATGAACCGTTTTCAGCCCTGGCGTTCAAGATCATGAGTGATCCCTATGTGGGGCGCCTAACCTATTTCCGGGTATACTCAGGAATGGCTGAGGCGGGCTCATATGTTTACAATGCCACATCCAAGAAGCGTGAGCGTCTGGGCCGTATCCTGCAAATGAGCGCCAACAAACGCGAAGACCTGAAGAGTGTTCATGCAGGTGATATCGTGGCGGCAGTGGGTCTGAAGAACACGCGCACCGGAGACACGTTGTGTGCGGAGAACAAGCCGATTCTGCTGGAATCGATGCATTTCCCTGAGCCGGTTATAGCTGTCTCGATCGAGCCGAAGACTAAAGCTGACCAGGAAAAACTTGGCATGTCGCTTAATAAGCTGGCTGAGGAAGATCCAACTTTTCGGATTAGAAGCGAAGAGGAAACAGGTCAGACCATTATATATGGAATGGGTGAGCTTCATCTTGAGGTGCTCGTTGATAGACTGCTGCGCGAATTCAAGGTAGGCGCAAATGTAGGGCGCCCACAGGTAGCCTACAAAGAGACCATTACAAAAAAGGCGGAGGCGGACACAAAGTTTGTACGTCAGAGTGGTGGTCGCGGGCAATACGGTCATGTCGTGATTGAGATAGAGCCGGCAGAAAAAGGTAAAGGGTTTGTGTTTGAAAATAAAATCATTGGCGGCGCCATACCGCGGGAATACATAAATCCTGCGGCCGAGGGCATGCGAGAAGCAGCCGAGAATGGCATTGTTGCCGGCTACCCCATCCTGGATGTCAAAGTGAGCCTGCTCGATGGTTCTTATCATGATGTTGATTCGTCTGAAATGGCGTTCAAGGTGGCTGGCTCGATGGCATTCA
>CAZVSL010000248.1:0-8658 GCA_964629935.1 uncultured Calditrichaceae bacterium
TTTGAGGTCATGATGATAATCGTGTTCTTAAAATTGACATTATGGCCCTGGCTATCTGTGAGGCGGCCATCATCCAGAACCTGCAGCAGGATATTGAATACTTCCGGATGCGCTTTTTCAATTTCATCCAGCAGGATGACAGAATAGGGACGGCGACGAACTGCCTCCGTAAGCTGGCCGCCTTCTTCGTAGCCGACGTAACCTGGCGGGGCTCCGATCAGTCTGGATACGTTGAATTGCTCCATATATTCGGACATGTCCAGGCGCACCATGGCATTTTCGTCATCGAACAAGAATTCCGCCAGAGCGCGGGCCAGCTCGGTCTTGCCCACACCGGTCGGGCCAAGAAACATGAACGAGCCGATAGGCCGATTCTCAACATCAAGCCCGGCGCGGGACCGCTGTACGGCAAAAGATACCGCCTCGATAGCCTCATCCTGACCAATGACGCGCTGGTTCAGACGTTCATCGATCTTCAGGATCTTTTCGCGCTCGGACTCCAGCATTTTTGAGACCGGAATGCCCGTCCACCGCGAAACAACTTCGGCGATGTCTTCGTCCAATACTTCCTCTTTCAGAAGGGAACCTTCCTTGTTTAATTCAGCCAGTTTCTCATTTAAAGCTTTGAGTTTTTTATCCAGTTCGATGAGGGTGCTGTAGCGCAGCTCTGCCGCTTTGTTCAAGTCGCCTTCGCGCTCAACGCGCTCGGCCTGCACTTTTGTGTCTTCAATCTGTTCCTTAACCGCCCGTATCTCGGAGATCGTATTTTTTTCCGCCTGCCATCTCGCTTTTAGTTGATTGCATTTCTCTCTCAGCTCGCTCAGCTCACGCTTGAGCATATCGGCTCGTTCTTTGGAGGCCGGATCTTTCTCCTTTTTCAGGGCAACAAGCTCGATTTCGATTTGCTTGCTGCGGCGTTCGAGCTCGTCGATTTCCTCGGGCATGGAATCGATTTCCGTGCGCAACTTGGCCGCTGATTCATCGATCAGATCGATGGCTTTGTCCGGCAAAAAGCGCTCAGAAATGTAGCGGTCAGACAGATTCGCAGCAGCGACAATGGCTGAATCAGCGATGCGCACGCCGTGGTGTACCTCGTAGCGCTCCTTCAAGCCGCGTAGAATGGAAATCGTATCTTCGACCGAGGGCTCCTCGATCAGCACCGGTTGAAACCGACGTTCGAGCGCTTTGTCTTTTTCGATGTGCTTGCGATACTCATCCAGCGTAGTCGCCCCAATCATACGCAGTTGACCGCGCGCCAGCATGGGTTTAAGCATGTTTGCCGCGTCCACGGCGCCTTCGGCGGCGCCTGCACCCACTACGGTGTGCAGCTCGTCGATGAAAAGAATAACCTGACCATCGCTTTCTTCGATTTCCTTCAGGACTGCTTTCAGGCGGTCCTCGAACTCGCCGCGGTATTTTGCGCCGGCGATGAGCGCACCCATATCCAATTCTACCACCCGTTTGTTCTTCAGGGATTCCGGTATATCGCCGTTTGCGACGCGGATGGCTATGCCTTCAACGATGGCGGTCTTACCCACCCCGGGGTCGCCCACCAGCACCGGATTATTCTTGGTGCGTCGTGACAAGACCTGCACCGAACGCCGGATTTCCTCATCCCGGCCGATGACCGGGTCCAGCTTGCCGCGGCGGGCCAGATCCGTCAGGTCCCGGCCATAGCGTTGCAATGCCTGATATTTTTGCTCAGGTTGCTGGTCCGTCACGCGCTGGCTGCCACGGATTTCCTTGAGCGCTTTGTAAATGCGGTCCTTGTCGACGCCCTGCTGACTGAACAATTGCGCCAGAGGCCCCTCCTTTTCGCCGACTATCGCCAGAAGTAGATGCTCGGTGCTAACATAGTCATCCTTGAGCTGGCGCATCTCTTGCATGGCGGCATTCATCACCTGATTTAGCCGGTTCGTGATGTACACATTGCCAACGGCGCCTGCGCCGGAGACCCGAGGCAGCTTGCGCAGCTCTTCCTCGACCTGCTGCTGTATTTGCGTGATGTTCGCGCCGAGCTTTTTCAAAATCGCCAGAGGCACACTCTCTTTGTCCTGCAACAGCGCCTGCAGCAGATGTTCGACCTCGATTTGCTGCTGCCCGTAATCGGTCGCGATCTGCTGCGCGTTGGAGATTGCCTCCTGAGCTTTTAAAGTTAACTTATCAAACGTCATTTTTGATACCTCATTTTCTCCTGGGTCGATTTTTTTGGCATCGCTTGCTCAGGTTAGAAGGTTTCGTAGTACTCGTATCTCATGCTCTGTTCCGGTGCTCTGCGCGGTTTACGCAGCGCCAGGCCGATCAACACAATTCCGGCCCAGAGCAAAATGGTCGCAAGCAGAAATGCCAGAATTTCCGGAAATACAAAAATGGTCAAAGCAGCCAGGACAAGCAAGACTCCGGTCAATCCAAAAAACCACCTTGTCTCTCTGGCCGCCATATATTCACTGAAAATAGTAAACATGCTATCATCACCTCTCTTGTCAGATTGTACTATCGTCTATATGTTACTCAAATAGTATGCCACAACCGTTTATGACCGTCTAAACAATTGATATATAGCAAACTAAGTCAATGCTTCGGCGAGTTCTTCCATGCAATTCGATCAGGGGACGTTGACAGCCTGGCGAAATAAGTCAGCCGTTATGACAATGACACGCGCGTCTGCGGAATGCCACTTGATTCTCAGAAAGCAAAATGATAAATTAGGAGTTGACAAAAGAGACATTCGGGAGCATAGAATATGGAAAAAGCCAAAGGCATCGTTTGGGATTTGAGCGATCTTTACACTGGTGCAGAAGATGCGCGCATCAATGAGGACATTGAATCTGCACTGGAGGCTGGCAAATCATTTAAATCAAAATACTATGGTCGCATCGCCTCAGATGATTGCACAGCGGAGCACCTGCTTGAGGCATTGCAGGGCTATGAAGGGTTGCTGGAACAAAGCTACAGGCCCTACGCCATGGCCAATCTATTGTTCACTGCTGATGGCAAGAACGATGCCTTCAAAGCCATGGTGGCAAAGGTGCAAGATGCATTGACACGAATCAGCAATGAGACGCTGTTTTTCACACTTGAGATTCAAAAGCTTGCGCAAGAGAAGACAGATGAGTTTCTTGCAAGTGGCAAGCTGGACCGGTATCGGCACCACATTGAATCGCTCCGCCTTTTCACCCCCTACATGCTCACCGAAAAAGAGGAGCAGCTCATCAACCGCAAGAATCTCTCCGGCAAAACTGCGTTCGTCAATCTTTTCGATGAGTTTACCGCTGCATTTGAATGGCAGTTGGAAATTGATGGCGAAATCAAAACGCTGACCCAGAGTGAAATGCGAGAGCTGCAGCGCAATCAAAATGCGGACCTGCGGAGACGCGCCAAAATCGCACACGATGGCAAATTCGGTGACAACGCGCTGGTGTTCACGAATATATTCGGCAATATTATCAAGGACCATGCAAATGAAATGGAAATACGCGGCTATGACACACCGATTCAGCCGAGCCATCTGAGCAACAAAGTCTCGCCGGAAGTAGTGGACCTGATGATGGATGTGACGACAGCCCACAATCACATGGCGCAAAAATACTGTCGCCTGAAAGCCAAACTTCTTGGCCTGCCAAAACTGAGTGGCAGCGATCTGTATGCGCCCATTTCCAGGTCTGATAAAGTTATACGCTTCGAGCAGGGCAAGGAGCTGGTGCTGGAAAGCTTCTCAGATTTCTCACCGGATTTTGGCAATATTATCGCTCGTGCATTCGATGAAAAATGGATCGATGCGGAAATCCGGCCTGGCAAACGTGGCGGCGCGTTCTGTTACAGCGTGGCGCCGTCTTTGCATCCATACGTTCTCATGAACTACGTAGATAATCTGGACAGCGTGTACACCATGGCGCATGAATTCGGACATGCATTGCACACGGTGCTGTCGAGTGAAAAACAGACGATCTTGTCTTTTCATCCGACGCTTATTCTTGCTGAGACCGCTTCTGTATTTGCCGAGATGTTGCTAACGCGCAAGCTGCTTGCCGAAGAAAAAGACCGGGAAACTCGCATACAGATCATCGCCTCAAAACTCGAAGATTTCTTTGGCACCATTTCCCGCCAGACTATGTATACCCGCTTCGAACTTGATGCTCATCTCGAAGGTGCAAAGCGGCGGTTGAGCACCGAAGACTTCTGCAAAATCTGGTTGCATCGCCGTGATGAAATGTATGGCGATACGGTCGATTTTCTTGAAGAAGAAAAGTGGTTCTGGTCAGTGATTCCGCACTTTATCCACAGCCGGTTTTACTGCTATGCCTATACGTTTGGCGCGCTGTTTGTTTTGGCCTTGTTTAATCAATATGAAAAAGAGGGTGACGCGTTTGTACCAAGGTACCGTGACTTGCTGGCTGCCGGGGATTCAGATTGGCCGGAAACATTGGTTCAAAACATAGGCCTTGACTTCACCCAGCGCAGTTTCTGGGAAGGGGGATTTAAAGTAATAGAATCTCTGCTCGAGGAATTGCATGAGATGGCGAGTTAGGACGCTGGCTCGCTTACTCCTCAGGCGGGCAGTTTTTCCACTTTCGTGAAGGTCCGCCGAAGGCTGACGGCAAAATATTGAAAGGCAAGAATTTGATGAGGAGCACCAGCAAGATGCTGCCAAAAGGCAAAACAAACACTGCAAGTGCAGGAATCGTTTTGCAGACATCCAGGAGTTGAGCCTTTGTTCTGGACTTTTCCAGTGGCGTCAGCTCTTCACCACGGCTCCAGCGCAGCAGATTATCATAAAGCGCTCTGGTCTCACGGATTTCACCAAAGACACGCTCTGAATTCGAACGTACAGCGCGCTTCATCCTAACCAACAATATCCGCGAAATTGTTTCCTTTGACATAGGCCCTACCTAACCAGTTTGGTTTAAGCTCTATCTAAGAATACCTGCCATTTGGCCCAGATGGCCATGGTTAGGACTAGAAACGTCAGGTCCCGGGGAGACTCTATTTTGTGATCTTAACCACAACCAAAGTTATATCATCGATTTGTGGCAAACCCTGCTTAAAGCGCTCTACCTCCGAGAGAATAACATCACGCAGAGCCGTGGCCGAAAGTTTACAACTATTTTGTACAATCTTTACCAGCGTGTCGCAGCCAAACTCCTGGTCATAATGATTACGCGCTTCGGTGATGCCGTCAGAATAGAGAACAATCAGGTCGCCAGGATTGATGGCGACTTCGAGCTCTTCGGTATTTGCCAGGAAAACATGACCGGCTTCCATGCCAAGACCGATGCCAGATGGCTCCAGCTCACAGCATCTTCGCGCCGCCACAGAATAAAACAAAGCAGGCAAGTGTCCGGCCCGCACCAGATGCATTTTACCGCGATTGACGTCGAAGGCCGCACAAGTGAGGGTAATGAACGATTTGCTTTCCATATTGCGGCACACAATCGAGTTGACTTCGACGACCATTTCTTTCAAACTCTGGTGGTATTGTGCCGCAGTATTTACGATGCCCTTTAGCTGCGACATATACAGGGCAGCCGAAGTGCCTTTGCCTGAAACATCCGCCACTACCACCCCGAATGTATCATTCGGAAACGATAGGTAATCATAATAGTCGCCGCCCACTTCCAACGCCGGAACCGATATGCTGCTCACTTCAAGACCCGACACCCTTGGCTCGGATTGTGGCAGCGAGCTGAGTTGAATCCTGCGCGCTACCTCAAGCTCTCGCTTTAGCCGGTCTTGTTGCCGCAATTGCTCAGTTAGTACGGCATTTTCCAGCGCCATATTGACACGGTCGCACAGAGACTGCAACAGCTCAAGGTCCTGATTGAAGTAGGGCTCGTCCCCGGATTTGGGACCGAGAGACAGGAATCCGGCAAGCTCGCCCTTTGTGAGCAAAGGCATCACCATCTCCGTTTGTATTTGGTCCCACTTCATGCGTTCGCTTTCCGACATCAGCTCAGAATCATTCCTGAGAGGCGAAAGATCCACAAGACGGGCTTTTGTTTTCAGGCGTTTAACAACGAGGTCGCTGGCATCAAAAGATGGTAAGTCAGATAGTGAGAGGCCATCACTGAATCGGGCTTGATAAATACCGCCATTATCGCGGCGCCAAAAGATCGTTACCGGGCGCAGGTTGATCTGCTGAACGAGAAAAGTCCTGAGTCTCGCCAACAGCTTTTCCGGGTCAAGAATGTTGACCAATTGGTGGCCAAAGTCTTGAATTGCCCGGCGATAGGTGAAACGGCTCGGATAGAACCGTCTTTCCACAAAGCTCTGAATTCGGTTTTTAACCGGGTTGAAAACGGCCGCAATGGCAAGCGTTGCCAGAATCGTCATGAGCTGACTCGTCGCGCCGCTCAACTGCAGCACAAGTTTTCCGACGCCAACCACCAACACGAAGTATGCCGCCACAACAAAACCTGAGGCCAGGGCATATGCCACACCTCGCTTGACCAGGAAATCGATATTCATGAAGCGGTGTTTGATGATGGCATACGCAAGCCAGAAAGGCCAAAGCACAATAATGGGTGTCGTGAACTCGCCGTATGGCAAAGGTCGCCCCAACAACAACCGCGGCAAGAAATAAGCGACAAAAGGCAGCCCTAAGCTAATAACAGTGCCAAACAACATGAGCTCGGCCTGTTTCTTGACATGTGCATTTGATGATTTCCTATAAACTCCTGCCATCACGTAAAGCGCGATAAGAAAATTAATAGAAAGCCAAAAGCCCCAGCCATACCGCAAGAGGGAGCCAGTCCAGTGAAGCTTCGAACAAAGCCCATAAAAATAGGGGAGCAACAAAATGAGAGGGGCATACACAGACGCCAGGACGTGGCGACGATGGCTCACCATTAACCGGTTTTCTTGAGGAAAACGGAGGAAAAAATGCAGCAATGTTCCTATCGCCAACGGCCAGGCGGGCGTCAGTGCAACCTCCCGAAACCAGGACGGCATCAGGTTGTGTAAGAAATAGCCGTTTGGGAACGTCTCACGGATTGCAAGCGCCCAAAAGATTAGCATGAGATAAAACAACCTGGCTTCGGGAGCGTGGATGCGTTTGATCAGCACAAACGTTGCTATGAGACAGAGCGAATAGCTGAACACGACCGTTGGAAGCAGCGAGAGGAACAGATTCATCTGGTCGACAGGGGAGGCGGGATCATAGAAAATCGTGACAGGTTTTTGGCTTCGGAGAACTCTTATTTTGGCTTGCTCTCCCGGATCAAGGCTAATCAGGGCGCGAGCGAACCGCCACTCATTTGTGACAAGTTCGCCATTCACGCTCAAAACCAAATCACCACTTTTAATCCCACTGACGGACTGGCTCGGGCGCCCACCGATGTCATAGATCCGAACCCCCTCCAGCTCTTCGTCATAGTGATAGTGTAAGCTTGCCGCAGGATTAGTCAGCGCAAAGTAGAATTCTGAAGCAGAATTAAGAAAAAGATAGAGGAAGACGAAAAACCCCAGTGACAGCAGAGCTATTATTTTCGAAAATCTCAGGTGTTCCTCCATATCATTGCATTCCGTCGGACGAAAAAGCTACGTGGATTGCACTAAATGTGTTGTAGTTTGAAGTTGTCTGGCACATTGGCCAAAAAGATGAGCTTGAACGACCATACCCCAAAAATTGGTGAAGGGAGCAAAGATGCCGAGCGCTGCCAGAAACAGCATGCTGTTCAAAATCACGGAAAAAACCGAGATTGCCAGATAGTGTCCGAGTTGGTGCCGGAAAACCAAAAACATTTGGCTGAAATTGAAGGCGGCGGCAAAATTGTCAGTAATAGCAAGCTGCACCAGAGCATAGTTGATCAGAATCATGAGAGCGAATAGCGTTACCAGCGAAATGGTCACGCAGCCCATGGCCAGTTCTGCATCGCCAGTATGGGTTTGGTTGGCTATGCTCACTATGGCAAGAGCACACAACCCTCCGAGCACCACCGTATATGCGAAAATAATGACACCACCTAGCAAGCCATCAACAAAAATCTTGCTGACATCCGACCAATCAGGCAATGGATCCTCAACATCATGAAAAACGTTGCGGACGACCGCAACGTAATAACCAACGAGCAAAAATCCGATGATAAAGAACAATCCGCCAAAGAAGCTAAAAAATGCAATCAAGCCTCCCAACGCGATTTTCTTAACCCAGTTGTCATCGCGGAACACGAAGGAAAGGGCCTCCGAGTAGTTCATAATATATCCTTGAATGGACAAAGTTCACGAATTCTGTGCGTTCGTTCAGCACTTACTACGCATCTGAAGCAAAAGGGTTGTGCCTGGCGATAGAAAAGCTTTGGCTGCCGGAGGGTCAGAAAAGGTTGATTTGACCTGAGTCTGAATTCACGCTGCCAGCATCTTCCGGCAGCTTCTCATCCTTGCCAATAAGTCTGTGTCGTTCCTTCACGACCGCATCTATGCGTGATTTGGCAACTTGCAGGGTGGGATACACGTCAACCAAATACTCTTTACGATAGATCCGGAACCCCTGGATATCTGGCTTGATCAAATAACCTTTGTATTTGATGTTTACAACCTTGCTCTTTTTCATAGTCCTATTTTATTAAAAGTCTGGCATTGAAACAAGTGAAATATATCGTGGTTGCGTTGCGTAACATGATTGTTTATATTCAATCGATCGAAAGGTATTGTTCAAATAGC
>CAZVSL010000249.1:0-8653 GCA_964629935.1 uncultured Calditrichaceae bacterium
CTCCTGCACGTTGGCCGGATCCATCTGGTGCGTACGCCGGTCACCGAACTGCGGCGCGGATTCAACAGCATCGCGGAACGGTCCGTAAAAGGCAGAGGCGTATTTGACCGCATAGCTCAGAATTGGCATTTTCTCGAAGCCCGCCCCATCCAGCGCATGGCGCATGGCGCCGACCATGCCATCGATCATGCCGGAGGGCGCGACAACATCGGCGCCGGCCTGAGCGTGCGAAACCGTCTGTTTCGCCAGCAGCTCCAGGGTTGCGTCATTGTCAACATACTCATCTTTTATCATCCCGCAATGGCCGTGGTCGGTATACTCACAAAAACACACATCCGTCATCACCAGGATACCGGACACTGTCTCCTTGACGGCGCGAATGGCGCGCTGAATGATGCCGTGATCGTCATAGCTGTCAGAACCGACGGCATCCTTTTTGTCCGGCAGACCAAACAAAATGACCGCAGGCAACCCGAGCCGTTTGGCCTCCTCTACCTCCTTTACCAACGCCTCGACAGATAACTGGAATTGTCCCGGCATGGAGGCGATGGGTGTTTTCGCAGTCTGCCCACTGGCGACGAATAGAGGATAGATCAAATCATCCACGGACAGGTTGGTTTCCCGAACCATCCGCCGCATTTCTGCTGAACCACGCAGTCGGCGGGGACGAAAGTAGGGTTGGAAAATCATGTTGCTCCATTTTTTGTGAACCGTAAATCATCATCTCTATAGAAAACAACATAGAACCGCTTATTGTGACCGTATCGCCGGAGCAGCTTCACGTGCGCCGGGCCCGCTAACGTAGTCATACACGCTCTCTGCTATCTTCTCAGACTGCAGGATACAATCACCAACAGAGATGCCGCCCCGGTAGTTGCCTGAAATGAACATGCCCGGATAGCTCCTTTCGAAGTCAGCGATTGCCTGCATTTTTTGTTGATGGCCAAGCTCATATTGCGGAATCGCCCGTTGCCACAGCTTTATGCGAACGACATCCGGTGTGGCTTCCAGCGCGAGGAGCGAACGCAGCTCTGAAACCACTGTCTGCAGAATCGCATCGTCATCCTGCTCTGCAATTTCCGGCTGCCGCATGCCGCCGACAAATGTCGTCAGCGCGATACCCGTCTCTGGCGCCCGGTCAGGGAAGATGGTTGAGCTCCAGATCGTGCCCAGAATTTTGCGATTTTCGACTTTTGGCACGAGGAAGCCGAAGCCATCGAGCGGCCGGCAGGCCACTCTATTTTTGTAACCCAGAAAAACCATCGCCACCGGCGGATACACAATGGCGTCCAGCTTTTTCGCCAGCTCCTGGTCCAGCGGATCGAGTAACCTTGCGGCGGTAAATGCGGGTATACTCAGCACGATGCTTTTTGCATGAATCGCGACTCGCCCGCCGCCATGCTCGCCGGTCAGGCTATAAGTTCTGGCGCCGGCATGCGGCGGCGTGATCTTATCGATGCTGATGTTGGTCAAAACCGCGGCGCCAAGCTGCTTCTGCAGGGCATCCACCAATGTCGTCATGCCATCCCGAAACGAAAACAAGCGCGCTTTGGTTTTGTCGACCTCTGCACGTTGTTTGCGCTCCCTGGCGCCTTTGATCGCGCCTTTGATGAGGCTGCCGTACTTTTCCTCCAGTGCATAGATTTTTGAAACCGCGCTGCGTACGCTCAACCGGCCCGGGTCGCCGGCATAAACGCCGGCGATAAAAGGATTGATGGCATAATCCAGAAACTCGCGTCCCAGCCTTCTTTCCACAAATTCTGCGATGGTCTCTTCTTTTTCTGGCGGCGCCGGCGCGATGAACGGTTCTTTCAGAAGCCGCAGTTTGGCCTTTGCGGAGAAAAGCTTGCTGGCAAGAAATTGTGGCGGACTCATGGGCAGCGCTTGCAGCTCGCCGTCACGCAGGATGTAACGCCGGTTTGCCTGCTCATTGGCGTAGACCCGTGAGTCGGCCAGGCCGAGATCATCAACGAATTGCCGAATTTTGGGAGAAGTTTCCAGGGTGGAATTCGGGCCACAATCGACGAGAAAACCATCGCTATTCTCTGTCAAAATCGCGCCGCCGGTGCGGGAGGATTTTTCCAGCAGGAGCACGTCCAGGCCCCGGCGCGCCAGCCTGTAGGCTGTGGCCAAACCGGAAATGCCGGCGCCAATGATGACGACGTCTTTATCGAAGGTTGTGTTATTCATGGAGGCGTTCCAGGTTTACAAACTTGTTCAGGGCTTACGACCGGAGGCTGCTGTTTCCTGATCAGACTTTTCGCCGTTCGTCTGCCAGCTCAGAGCTTCGGTTATGTATTCACATTGATGGCAGCGGCATTTTCGCTGGGATGAATCTACCCGCTTCAACTCGGAATAGCGATATGGCGCCGCCTTTCCTTCAGCAGGCAAGATAATCTGCGAGGCTGCTGCTTCTGCCAAAGCTTCGATAAAATCAGGATGTGAATTCAGACCACCGGTTACAGCGTAGTTTTCGATGCCGTAATGGCTGGCCTCTTCCCGAATCTGTATATCCAGCTCATAGGCTGTCTCGATATGGTCTGTTACAAATGCGACCGGTATCAACAAGACTGATTTGTGCCCCTTTTCGCCCAACTCTTTGAGTTTGTCCGGCGTACTTGGCGTCAGCCACTCGGCGGGTCCTACCTTGCTCTGAAAAGCAATGTGGTATGGCAGATCATTTTTGCGATACGCCATAACCCGTTCGACCGTGGCATGAATGAGGCAGCAGTACGGATCGCGGCGTTTCTTCATCTCATAAAGCGGCGTGCCGTGGGCGCTGAACAGAAGCTGCAAATCATCGCGCCCGGATTCGGGAAACTTAGCTATCGCTTCATCGATCCGTGCACTGATGGCGCGTATGAACTTCGGGTGCGTTGCATACTCGTAAACATAGGTTGTGGGCCAGGCAGGAATCTCCTGCAATTCCTCCAGCATCCACCAGTATACAAGGGAAGAGCCGGTCGTGGTTTTCGAATAATGTGGATAAAGCGGTAGCAGCACAACTTTTTTCACGCCATCCGCTTTCATCTTTTTGGCAGCTTCTTCAGAAGTTGGGCGCCAATAGCGCATGGCAATGTAGACTTTGAACGTGACGCCCGCTGCCTGGCCGTATAAACGGTTTAACGCCGACTCCAGGCTTTGCGCCTGTTCCCGCGTCAAATGATTGATCGGTGAGCCGCCGCCGATCAATTCATAGTCTTTGCCAACTTTCTTTGAGCGTGAGGAAGAAATCAACCGTGACAGCCAATGACGAAAGATACCGCCAAGCGGCATGTCAATAATGGCCGGATCCATAAACAGGTTGTAAAGGAAAGGCTCGACATCCTCCACCTTTTCCGGTCCACCCAGATTCATCAACACCACGCCGATCGTATCGCCCTTCTCTGCTCTGATAGCTTCGGAGGGATAATACTGGCCGTTTATAAGGCGTTCATCATATTCGTAATGCTTAAGAAAGGTACGAGCATCCATAAGTTATTTTGGATCTGTTTCCTGAATTTCAGTGAAAAGTTGAAGGTGTGCCTGAAGTCAAACTGTTTTGGAAAACATAGGCTGCGATTTTGCCTTCGCCCTCATCTCGCTGAGGTGGCGATCGAACGCCATGGCGAGATTGCGGATCAAGAGGTGGCCCATTTCCGTTACCTGAATAGAATCGGCGTGCAATTCCACCAATTCATCATCTGCCATTGGTTTTAGTTCATCCAGGGCATCGGCAAAGTAATCATCGAAGGTGATTCCGAAGCGTTGCTCAACGTCGTGCTTGTGCAGCTCCAGGTCACACATCAGGCGCGTGATGACGTGGCGGCGGATGTGATCGTCGCGGTCGAGGCGGTAGCCGCGTTCGGTCGCGAGCTCGCCTTTCCCGATGGCTGAGTAGTATTCCGGCAGCTCTTTTACGTTCTGAGCGTAGACGTCATTGAGCTGGGAAATGCTGGACATGCCCATGGCGTACAGATCGCACCCGGCTTTGGTGGAATAGCCTTGAAAGTTGCGGTAGAGTTTTTTCTCGCGCAGAGCATGCGTAAGCGAATCATCCGGTTTGGCAAAATGGTCCATGCCGATGTAGACATAGTCCCCGGCCGTGAGCTTTTCCAGCGTGTATTTTAAGATGCTGAGTTTATCCTCTGGCCGCGGCAGCCACTCGTCATGAATTACGCGCTGATGCTTTTTCATCCACGGCACGTGGGCATAATTGAACACCGCCAGCCGGTCCGGAGAGATAGCGATGATGCGTTCCAGGGTGTCGGCGAAGGTATCGACGGTCTGATACGGCAGGCCATAAATCAAGTCGAGATTGATGCTGTCAAATCCGCGCTTGCGCAAGCCGTCGAAGGCCCAGCGCGTAAGCTCTTCGGATTGCAGCCGGTTGACTGTTTCCTGCACCCTTTCATCGAAATCCTGTACGCCCATGCTTGCCCGGTTAAAGCCGACATCTCTGAGCGCATCCAGATGCTCTTCTGTCATGCCGCGCGGGTCGATCTCGACGCCGATTTCGGCATCATCATAAAAATCAAAATGTGTGCGTGTAGCATCGAACAGGCGGCGAATCTGATCCGGGTCGAGGTAGGTTGGCGTGCCGCCGCCCCAATGCAACTGCGCTACTTTTCTGCCGGGTTTGATCATGGAACTGACTATTTCGATTTCCCGCACGAGATAGTCGAGATATTCTTCGATGCGCTCGCGATTGCGGGTGATGATCATGGTACAGCCGCAGAAATAGCAGAGCGTATCGCAAAACGGCAGATGAAAATACAGTGACAGGTCCGGCGGCTGCGCGTCCGCATTGGTCGTCTCTATCTCCTGTTGAAATGCGCGCGCGTCGAATTCCTGCGTGAATTTTGGCGCGGTCGGATAACTCGTATAGCGCGGGCCCGGTTTGTCGTAGCGCCTGAGCATGTCAACATCGACATGCAACGGTTTATGTTTGTAGTGATTGTTGTTCGGCATCGGAATAAATGTGTTTATGTGTTCGGGGTGTTGGAGTAGTGGACTACTGGATTTATGGAATTCTGTAATCAGCAGATGATTTTATGAGCCCTAGTTTCCCATTGCTAAAGGTATCCATCAATCCAATACCACACTCTATGTAAGACAACCCTTACTTGTTATTTTTGTGTCTGTAGCTTTTTACAAACTCGACCAGCTCGCGGGCATGGGGCACGGGAGTCTCGGGCAAGATACCGTGACCGAGATTGAAAATATGTCCTGTCGCACCCGCTGTTTCAAGTACTTTCTGAGCTTCCCTTCGTATGACCTCCGGATTGCTGAACAGGACACATGGATCGAGATTGCCCTGTAACGCTACTTTTTTGCCTGTTTTCTCACGTGCAGCCGTCATTTCTTCTGTCCAGGAGACGCCAAGCACATCGGCGCCGATCCCAGCCAATTCTGCAAAAGCATGTCCGGCCTCCCGTGCAAACACAATCAGCGGCGCGCCGAGCGGCTTGACTTTGCTAACCACCTGTCGCAAATACGGTAACGAAAATTCTTTGAAATGGACCGGCGGCAAAATTCCGGCCCAGCTATCAAACACCTGCACCACCTGAGCGCCGGCCTCAATTTGAGCACAGAGATAATCGCCGACGGCATCGGCCAGTTGCTTGAGCAGGCCGTGCAACAGCTCGGGTTGCGTATACATCAACTTCTTGATTTCGACAAAGTTCTTCGAGCCGTGACCCTCCACCATATAGGCGGCCAGAGTCCAGGGGGCGCCGGCAAATCCGATCAGCGGCACCCTGCCATCGAGCTCCTGACGCACGAGGCGCAACGCCTGCATAACATAGGCAAGATCCGCTTTTGCATCAACCCTGCGCAGCTTGCTGAAATCAGTTTCTGTCCGCAATGGCGCCTCGAACACCGGGCCCCGGCCCTCGTGAAAATTCAGAACCATGCCCATGGCTTCCGGAATCACCAAAATGTCTGAGAAGATGATGGCCGCATCCACGCCGATGATATCTATCGGTTGCAGCGTCACTTCCGCTGCCAGCTCCGGCGTGCGGCACATGGTGAGAAAATCGCTCTTTGCACGCACTGCCTGGTATTCCGGCAGATAGCGGCCGGCCTGTCGCATGATCCATATCGGTGTGCGTTCAACCGGTTCACTTCGGCAGGCACGTAGCAGCAAGTCGTTTTGCAGTTCTTTGCTCATCGGGAGTAATACTCAATTATGCTTTCTACGAAATCTGCAACCGTGGACTTATCCGGCACAATATCAACCGCCAGTCCCAGTTTTTCAGCAGCTCTGGCCGTAACGCCTCCAATCACAGCTACTTTGCAACCATCCCTGTTCCAGCTCCGCAGCTTTTCATCACCGATAGCTGCAGCCAAATTGCGCACAGTTGAGGGGCTCGTAAACGTGACCACATCAACTCCTGCGCCGTTCAGGAGATGGTCGATCTTTGCATCGTGCACGGACGCGGGTCTGTTTTGGTAGACAACGGCTTCATCCACCTGCGCTCCGTGTTTCCGCAAGTGTGCGGCCAGCACATCGCGTGTTGTTTCAGGCCGCACGACCAGGATCCGGGAATCGTGCAACTCGTGTTCTGCCAGTGCTGCGACCAGTCCTTCCGCTTGATACAGATCGGGCATCAGATCCACTTCTAATCCGCTCCGCCGCAAAATCTCGGCGGTCTTTTCACCCACTGCCGCGATCTTGCTGGTTTCTAAGCGGTCGCGCCTCATGGCACGTTCATGCAAACGTTGCAGGAAGAAGCGCACACCATTGGCTGACGAAAAAACCAGCCAGTCATAGTCAGAAATCCGGTCAAGCGCTGCGTCGCAGGCTTGCCATGAAGCGGGCGGTGCGAATTCAATTACAGGCAGGTGAAGCACGCTTGCTCCGGCGTTCTGCAACAGAGCGATGAGCTCATCGGCCTGATCCCGGGCCCGCGTCACCATAATGCGCTTTCCATCTAAGGCTGCGCTCATTTCTGTAACTCCGCTGCCCGTCGAAATTTTTCTGCAATCTGCACTGCTATATGCGACACTTCAGCAATATCGCATTCCACCTTTTCATTCTGGAAAAAAAGTCCGTCTTCTGAGGCATGAAAAGCATGCAAGACAACCTCACCGTCGCGTTCACGACAAAACGCAGCCATGGGCGTTTGACAGCCACCTCCCATTGCCGCCAGAAAGGCGCGCTCTGCTTCGACGCATTCCTGGGTCGCGCCGTCGTTGAGCGGCGCAAGCAGGTCTCGCGTGCCCTCATCATCGAGGCGGATTTCTATGCCGAGTGCTCCCTGGCCCACCGCGGGAATCATGGCGCTGCAACTCAGATATTGCTCGATCCGGTCCTCCCACCCCATGCGAATCAAGCCTGCAGCCGCGAGGATGATGCCATCATAGGCCTCCGTTTCAGCCTTGTTCAGGCGCGTGTCGATGTTGCCGCGGATGTCTACAACCTTGAGGTCCGGGCGATGGTGCAAAAGCTGAGATTGGCGCCGCAGGCTGCTGGTGCCGATGCGGGCGCCTTCAGATATTTCTTCAAGCGTGACATTGTGTCTGGAGATGAAAACGTCTCGCGGATCCACCCGAGTCGGAATCGCGCCTATGCCTAGTCCCGGCGGAAATTCAGTCGGCATATCCTTCATACTATGCACTGCCAAATCGATCTCGCCGGCGAGCAATTTGTCTTCGATCTCTTTGACGAACAAGCCCTTGCCGGGCAAGCGGCTGAGCGGCGAATCCAGAATCTTGTCGCCGGTGGTTACGACTTCGACAATCTCGATCTTGAGTTGGGGATGAAAACGGGCGAGTTCGCCAATTACCCAGTTTGTCTGTGCTTTGGCTAAGGCGCTGCGGCGGGTGCCAATGCGGAGTAAGGCTTTTGCGTTAAGACTCACCTTCCACCATGGCTTTCTTTTCCTCCAACCCAAACAACTGATTGATCGCCAGCGTGTAGTTCTGGCCATTTCCTCCGGCTGCTTCAGTCCGCAGTTTGGCGATAGGCTCGTGCAGCATCTTGTTGACGATGCGTGAGGTCAGCTCTTTCAGAAGTTGAGAATCGTTTTCGCTCAAGTTGGATTCAAAGCGTCTCAGCGCCCGCTGCAGTTCCGCTTCTCGGATCTGCTCGGCGCGTTTGCGCAGACGCTTGATTGTCGGCTTGACTTCGAGGGTCTGGAGCCAGGATTGATAATGCTCGAGCTCTTCGCTGATTATGGCCTCGGCCCTGGCCATCTCCTGAGCTCGTTTCTCGCGGTTGGATTCGATCGCATCCTGCAATTGATCGATATTGAACAGGGACACACCAGCCACCGTTGAAACATCAGGCTCGATGTCGCGGGGTACAGCAATATCTATCAGCAGCAAAGGCCGATGGTTGCGACGTTGCGCCACACGTTCGGCCATATCGCGCGTAATCACAGCATGCGGCGCTCCCGTCGAGCTAATGACGACATCGGCGCGCGCCATGTCATCCTCGAGATGGTCGAGGCCGTGCGCTGTGAGACCGAGGTCCCGTGCCAATTCCTGTGCGCTCTCCTCGGTCCGGTTGACCAGGGTTAGCTCTCCGACGCCAGATTTGAGCAGCGCCTTGATGGCAAGCACGCCCATCTTGCCGTTACCCACGACCAGTACATGCTTGTTTGACAGATCAGGCAGGCGCTTGCGAACGAGCGAAAGGCCCAGCACCAACGACTACTCGCCACGATTG
>CAZVSL010000250.1:0-7118 GCA_964629935.1 uncultured Calditrichaceae bacterium
GAATATGATCATGAGCCATAAGTTCTAATGAACCTTTTCGACCAACAAGCTGAAGAAACCCGCGCCCGCTCAACGCCGCTCGCTGACCGTATGCGTCCCGCGAGGCTCGATGAGTTTGTCGGACAGGAACACTTAGTCGGAGAAGGTCGGGTGCTGCGTCAGGCCATCGAGAGCGACGAGCCGGTTTCCATGATTTTCTGGGGGCCGCCTGGCGTTGGCAAGACGACACTTGCGAGGCTGATTGCGCGTGTCACCGAATCGGATTTTTTTGAGTTGAGCGCCATTGCCTCGGGCGTCGCTGATATCCGCAAGGTACTGGAAAAAGCAAACGCTAACCGCCAGCTTGGAAAACGCTCCATATTGTTTATCGACGAAATCCACCGTTTCAACAAGGCTCAGCAGGACGCGCTGTTGCACCGGGTTGAAGATGGCACCGTGATGCTTATCGGTGCGACGACAGAGAACCCATCTTTTGAAGTCAATGCGCCGTTGCTCTCACGCTGCCGCGTCTATCGCCTGCATGCCCTGACCTATGATGAAATCGAGAGCGTGATCAAACGTGCCCTGGCGAAAGACCCTGAGCTCAGCAAATATCAGGTCGAATTCCTCGACTCCGCGGACAAACTGCTCATCAATTTGGCGGGCGGTGATGCCCGCAGCGCTCTGAACGCGCTGGAGCTTACCGTGCAGCTCGCCTCCACGACGGACTCCCGCGAAGTTCGCATCAATCAGGACATCGTACGCGAGGCGCTGCAAACAAAAGCAACCTTGTATGACAAAAAGGGCGACTATCACTACGATGTCATCTCCGCGTTCATCAAGAGCGTGCGCGGCTCAGACCCAAACGGCGCGTTGTATTGGCTTGCGCGTATGATCGAGGCCGGCGAAGATGCCAAGTTTATTGCGCGGCGGTTGGTCATACTTGCATCGGAAGATATCGGCAACGCGGACCCGCAGGCGCTGGTGCTGGCCACCTCCGCGTTTACCGCCGTCACCTACATTGGCATGCCGGAAGGCAGGCTTGTTTTAGCGCAGGCCACGACTTACCTTGCCTGTGCGCCCAAGAGCAATGCTTCCTACACGGCTATCTCGGCCGCTCAGCAGGAAATACGTGAAAATCCGGTACAACCCGTGCCACTCCACATCCGCAATGCGCCGACGCGGCTGATGAAAGAGGAAGGCTACGGCAAAGATTATCTCTATCCGCATAATTTTGACGGTAACTTTGTGGAACAGTCTTACTTGCCTGAGGCCCTGCAGGATAGAGTCTACTATCATCCCACGGATAATGGCATGGAAAAAACCATAAGACAGAGGCTGCAAGCATGGTGGCAAAAATATCGTGACAAAAAAGAGCCTAATTCTTGACAGTTCATCTGTATTTCTTTACAATGATGCGGCAAGGCGCAGCCGAGAAGCGGGAGACCATAGGGGGGATAGTGGTATAGGGTATAGGGTATAGGGTATAGGGTATAGCGTGTTCGGCTTGTGGGTTGCAGTTTCTGATCTAAGAATAGTACGAAAGTTCAGCCGTGATATTCTATCCCTCTACTGTAACACTTTCATGAATTCTTGAACCACTCAAAAGAGTAGCGAATCGCATGCAACAGTACCTCGACCTGGTTGACCGCGTTCTGACACGTGGCAGCCTTAAACAAAACCGAACCGGCGTCGATACGATTTCGACATTTGCTGAATTCTACCGGATCGATCTGAGTCAAGGATATCCTCTGCTTACCACCAAGAAGGTCAATTTCAACGCCATGTTACACGAGGTGCTCTGGTATCTTTCCGGGGAAGACCACATCCGCGAGTTGCGCAAGAAAACAAAAATATGGGATGCCTGGGCGGATGCAGACGGCAATCTCGAAACAGCATACGGTCGCTACTGGCGTCGTTATCCGGTGCCGCCGCGGGAAGCAGCCCTGGGCAAAGAGGTATTCGTCGACGCCACACATCCGTTTGCACGTCGTGAAGCGGATGGCTCTCTGAGTTTCGACCAGTTGGGCTGGGCCATTGCTGAGCTGAAGCGCAATCCCAATTCCCGCCGCATCGTCATCAATGCCTGGCAGCCCGCCAATGCTGTGGTCAGCAAGCTGCCGCCGTGCCACTCCTTTTGGGTGTTGAATGTGCAGGGCGAGCGCCTGAACTGCCACCTGACGCAGCGCAGCGCCGATATTGCGCTCGGCGTGCCCTTTAATATTGCGTGTTATGCACTGCTCACACAGGCCATTGCCCAGGAAGTTGGCTTACAACCCGGAGAGTTCGCACACACCCTCGTCGATGCGCACATCTATGTCAATCATGTCGACAACTTGAAGCAACAGCTTCAGCGCACGCCAAAACCGCTGCCCACGCTCCGTATCGCCCGCAAGCCGGTTGATGAGCTTCAGTTTGACGATTTTGAGCTACTGAATTATGAGTTTCACGATCCGATAAAATTTGAGGTGGCGGTCTGATGGCAAAACCGGAAGTTGTGATCATCGCGGCGCTGGCCGAAGAAAACCGCGTCATTGGCAAAGACGGCAAGCTGCTCTGGCACATCTCTGAGGATCTCAAACGCTTCAAGCGCCTGACCAGCGGACACGCCGTGATCATGGGGCGCAATACGTTTGAATCTATTCTGCGACGCAACGGCGACCCGCTTCCAGATCGGCGCAATCTGGTGCTGACGCGAACAAGTGCCTACCCTGAGCTTGCCAATGTGGAGACATACGGTTCACTGGAATCTGCGCTCGAGGCTTGTGCAGACGAATCGAGAGTATTCGTCATCGGCGGTGAAAAGGTGTTTGAAAGAGCTTTGCTGCAAGCGGACCGGTTGGAGCTCACTATTGTCGAGGACCACTATGAAGGCGACGCCTACTTCCCGGAATACGAATATCTGATCGGCGGCAGATTTCAGCTCAAGGAACGAGATGAGCGCGATGGCTACCGCTTCGAGACCTATGAGCTGGTTAAGTAAACATTACAAGTGACCTTGCACTTTACCGGGACCAAAAACTGCAACCCACAAGCCGAAACCCTATACCACTATACCACTATCCCCCGAATTCCGGCTGCGGGCCTTGCCGCCCTTAGCGTTTGTCCTTTGACTCCCCTGCTGCATACTCCAACTCATTCACAGCTATGATGTAGTCATGCCGGGCCTTGAGCAGTCGCAGGCCAGCGCCTGTGAATGCTGCTTCGCGGTCCAGGAGATCGGCGGTCTTTTCCAGGCCCTGCTCGAAGCGGGCTTCTGTCATGGTCAGGGCTTCACGTGCCTGCTGCCGTGCTTTCTCCGCCACCTCGATACGATCGCGCGCTGCTTTGACTGCGCGCTGCGCCTTGCGGACTTCGAGCTGTGCCTGTTCTTCAGCCTGCTGCAAGCGCACGCTGGCTATCTGCCGTTGCGCTGACGCCGCTTTTGCGCGACCGAAATGGCCGAGACCGTCGAATAATTTCCATTCCAATTGCAATCCCACCACCCAGCTTGTGGCATCATCACTGAAAGCGCTGGCAGCGTTCCATTCGATGGCGCCGAACGCGTTCAGGCGCGGAAACCAGCCACTGCGCTGCATCCAGAGACTGCGCCGGGCTGCGCGTGTCTGAAATCGCAATGCGCGCAAATCTGCTCTTTTCGTTATCGCAGGCGTTCCTTCTGCCTCAGAAAGGGTAACTGCAGGCAAAGCCAGGCTGTCTGTCGGCGACAACATGACCGGTTGCTGAATACCGGTCATGAACCGCAGCATGTCGCTGGCATTGGCAACATCGTGGTGTGCGGTTATGCGCTGTTCTCTTAATTCAGCCAGGCGCACTTCGGCCGTGAGATAATCTGCATGTGTTACCAGACCCTGCTCATAAGCCAACTTGGCGTTGTCCCGATGTGCTTCAGCCGACCGGATAGCGGCGTCCAGTGTATTAACTCTCTCACGCGCGAGAATGAGACCATAGTATGCTTTTTTCACATGGAGCGCGACGGTTTCCTGCGCCCGCCGGGCCGCCTCCTGGCTCGCCTTTACGCCCAGGCCGGCTGCGGATTTGCCGTAGATGGCATCGAAGTTCAAAATCGGTTGTTCGACCTGAAACGAGGTCGTAAAATTATCTAACTCGGCCGGATCATTCAGGGCGCGGATATCGAAATCCTGCTGGGTGAAAATCCCTTGTTTCAGTTTCATCATAAAAACGTTGACCGGATCATTGGAGCGCATGTAGTTTTCGGAAATACTTACATGCGGAAGAAAACCGCGCCAACTTTCGACATTTTTCCCCCTGGCTTGATCTACCTGACTACGCGCGATACGGGCCTGGTGATTGTTTTGCCGTGCCAGGCTCAGGGCTTCCTCCAGTGCAATGGGCCTGAAGTCGCCGTTTTGCGCGCTGGCGACTGTTACGCTTGCGGCAACCAAAAGTAGGCTCTGAATGAGTTTCTTAATATGCATCTACGGCTCCTGGTTGTGAATTCAATCAGCAGTTCGTTTCCTTTGCTTCATCAAGTTGGATGCACCTGGCTTGAAAAAGATGCAAAGGTTCGCGTAAGGCGCCACTGTGTTTTCTCGCAGACATTGAAGATCAGAAAAAATAGCCTGTGGCAGCACCATGCCACAGGCTTGAGATTCGATTGGCGGATATCGTTTCGGCCTATCAAAAAGCGGAGACAAATCCGAGAGTGAAGATGGGTTTGTCGGTCAACATGTCGAAGGTGAATTCGCCCAATAGGCGAAGATTGCGCGCCATCATCCGGCTGAGCGTCAGGGTTGCGGTTTCATAGTCGTACGCCTGACCTGTGCCTTCAACGCGGTTATACAACGCGGTCACGATCCATTTCGACAGGTCGCCCTGGGGTAGATAGATGAACTCGACAAAGCCGCCATCCAGCTCGATCTCGCTGCCGGCAAACTCGAAGAACGGATTGTCATCCTTGCGATGCAGAAACTGAGCGTTCACTTCGAATTTGTCGGCGGAGAAAGTTGCATCCGGGCCATAGTAGGTGACGGTGTTCTTCCGTCCGATCTCAGCCTTTTCCTTGCCGCGGTAGGCGAACACACCAACGCGTACCGGACCGACAGATTGTGTGGCGCGGCCGGCAAATGTTTTCTCACTGTCAAAGTCGAACAGTCGGTTCTCCGCCGGCCCAATACCGTTGCCGTTCAGGACCTGAAATGACAAGTCCAAACCTGAACTGAAACCATAGGTTAGCATCACACCGCGATCATAGGTGAGATCGGCCCTGGACTGCCCGGGTTGCGTCCGGTAGATCTGATAATCTTCAAATGTCAACCGGAGCTCGCGCTTAAAAAGTGGGTCTGAAACCTGGAATTGACCGACCATAATATCGAGCTGACTTTTGGCGATGTTGTTGAAATGAACGTACGCGTCCTCCAGCCCGGCCACTTCGCCACGCTCGTCGATATAAAAATAGAAATAATATGACACGTTGCGGGCAATGGAGCCGCCACTCAGCAGTTTAAGACCGTAGGGTACCTGAAAATCAGACCTGGCGGTCGAACGGTCGGCCGCCTGAATAAAGGCATCGAAGCGCACGGCGATGGGCAGCTCACGCATGAGCATGAGCTCGTCATCGCCGGTTTCGATATACGTGCGCCGGGGCTCTTCGCCATCTGGCAGGAGAAAACCGTTGGCGGCGAAATCCTCGCCATAGTCCTTTATCTTTGGTACCGAAACATGGCAGGTGGCGCAGGAGAGTTTGTACTTACGTGCAAAAGCCGGAATGGCAGATGCATCTGTATAAATTGAGGTCAACAGTAAGAGAGCCAGGAGCAGACTTGCTATTGGCCCAAAAATGTTATATGTCCTCATCTTATTACCTCCAAATAAAGGTTGGTCGATTTCTCGATGAAAGATCTTGTGACAGCGAACTTTCACCAATCCACTGCCTCAAACCAGGTCTCTGTGCGGTTGATCAACTGAGTCGCCATTTCTTCTTCCGGAACTTCGAGGAACTCGCCGACCGATTTCACCAGCTTGCGGTAGTTGATCTCCGCTACCACCCGTACTTTACCGTATGGCAATTCCTCCGGCAGCACCCAGGTGTAGGTTTCGACTTTGGTTTCGCGCGGCCCGATGCGGTAATCTGAGCCCAGCGACGCCGTATTCCATTGCGCGATGGTCAGCCGGCCCTGCGGATCGAAATAAGGCAGGCGGAAGACGCGGTCGCCTTCATACGGCAGATCGTCACGCGCCAGCCCCTGGAAATCCGGATCATCGATCATAAAGCCGATATCCTGATATGCCAGCTCATTGGAAGAGATGGTATATTCTTCGCCCTCGAAACCTTTCTTGTCCACAGGCAAATGGTGAGCCTTGCCTTCGGCGTCGTAGGCGATGACTGTGAGCCAGAGTTGCCGCTCTTCAGCAGAGCCGGAGGGAATCTTGTGGCCAACTTTGTGATTGAATGCATAGACCGTCAAGACCACGGGCTCGCCCGGAACCACTTCGCGGGTATTGGGATGCATGCGCAGCTCAACGGAGCCAGTGAGCTTGCTCGGAGAGTGGGCGCCGTGAAACAGGTGCTGCGATAAGTCCGGCAGCTCCGACGCCATCTTGGCTGAGCGGCCTTCAGCCGCCGGCATATGGCAGTCCTGGCAGCGCACACCTTCTTCAGCGTAAGGACCTTCCTGCCACTCGAGCTGAGTCGATTTGACCCAGACCTCGTAAGGGCTTTTTTCGTTGTGACACGTGCCACAAAACTCAGTAGTTCGAACGAAATCGCTATACTCAGTTTTGTGGTAGGGTGAGGTTTTGCCCTCGCGGTTGCCATACTTGGTTCTGCCGGGTGCAATGGTATAGTTATAATTATACGGCGCCTCGCCTTCGAAGCCGGTCATGGTATGGCAGACATCGCAGGATACGCTTTCATTGGCGCGCGAATTTTCTTCCGGTTTCGGCGGCGGTACATCGCCGGCAATAAAAGCAGTCGGTGCATGGCAGCCGTTGCAGCCAGCCTTGACGCCCGCAACTTTTTCGTCTTTTTCGGCATGCGGTACCGCGAGTTTGAAATACTCTATTTCGTCCCATGCATGTGTGTATGCCTGCGACATCATCGCCTGTTCCCACTGCATGTAGAAATCGATGTGGCAGGAGCCGCACATTCGCGGCTTGTCGAAATCGCCATAGCGGCC
>CAZVSL010000250.1:7128-8638 GCA_964629935.1 uncultured Calditrichaceae bacterium
TCATCACCCGACAGGGCGTCCTGAGCATGGACTGCTAAGCCGGCTCCGAGTACCAGCGACGCGGTGATAACAGCGAACAGAATGAATTGTTTAGATGGATAGTGCATAGTTGGTACCTCCTCTCGAACGGCATGAAGCAGTGGGCTTGCTCGCCTGATAAGCCCAACTGCTGCAAAGAATCACGTGCTTGCACATGTGACGTGGCTTAGGGTGGGGAATTCACGTCAAGATCGTCCAGCCTTGAACCGAACACTTGCTCCTTAGATCGTGTTTCGTTCTGAGTTGACTTGTCTACCAAAACAAACTATGTGCCACGGCGTCTGTCTGAGATCACGCTCAAAATGAGAGGGTGCAAGGTTCTAAATTCGCAAAATTGGAAATTTGTGGGAGCTTATTCTCTTTTTTGAGAGAACGCTATCGTGATGAAGCAAGGTTGAGCTATGGCTTATCCGACCCAATCCGGTCGCAGCCGCACAAACACGGGCTCGCGATAGGTATCGTTTTCTGTGATGGAGGCGTATTCGATCTCGCACACCAGCTTTGGCTCAACCCAGATGGTTTTGGCATCATCGACGGGCTTCTCCGCCACCGGCCGCTCGATGCGCCTGAGTTTCTTCAACTCTGTAAATACGCTTTTTAGTAAATTTTGGTCAAAACCGGCGCCAACTTTGCCACGATACTGCAAGCCCTCGTCGGTCTCTTCACCCAGTTGCAGCGCGCCGAACACATCCTCCCTGCCGCCCTTGCCTTCGGTGTAGCCAATGACCAGACACTCGGCAGTCTGTCGTGTCTTGATCTTGAACCAGCTTGAGCTGCGTTTGCCGGGGTGGTAACGGCTGTGCTCATCCTTGGCCATGATACCTTCCAGCCCCATCTGCTTTGCCGCTTCGAAGAGTTGCTTGCCCTCGCGCACAAATTCGCTCACGCGGTACGGCATATCGCGGCGGATGGCATCCGCCAGCCAAGCGCGCCGGCGGGAGAGCGGGTCGTGGATCAGCGGCCGGCCATCGAGATACAAACAATCGAATGCGTAGCACACAGCCGGATTTTTCTTGCTCGCCCGCTCGATTGCCGCCTTTGAGCGCTGCTGAATGCGGTTGATCACTTTCCTAAAGTTGGGACGGCCGTCTTCATCCAGACAGACGATTTCGGTATCGAAAAGCGCGCTGGTAGCGCGAAAAGCCTGCTCCGGAATGTGCAGCTCCGGAAAGAGATGCGTGATATCGCGCTGGTTGCGGCTGCGGATGCGCATCTGCCCCTCGTCCAGCGAAATCAGCGCACGGATACCATCCCATTTGACTTCGTAGACAAACTCTTCGCCTGCCGGCGGCGTCTTGCGGCTCTGCGCCAGCATTGGCTCGATGAGGTCGTGGGTCCAGTCAATCTGCGGCGTGTCGAGCCGTTCCAGCAGCCATTCATTATCGCGCGTGCGATAGATGCGGTATTCGGCGTTCAGCTCTTTGCTCTGCAAGCGGAAATAGAAGCCGTCTTTTTTCTCTTTGGTGATTTC
>CAZVSL010000251.1:0-4402 GCA_964629935.1 uncultured Calditrichaceae bacterium
GCCTGTTTCATTGACACGCTCATCACCGCCGAGCCACAGCACATTGTCGAAAATGGTAACGGCATTCACGGAGGGACCAGCAAGCCCAAATTCAAACATATCGAGCTGAAGCGTGCGCAAATCGCCGCGGCCGGCGCCGAGGCCCCATGTTCCGATCCACAGGTTGCCCCAGTCATCCTCAATGGCCGCCACGATTTCTGCGCTGCGAAAATTGAAATCTTCAATTACGCCATCGGAATTGAACAGGTAGCCGTCAGACATAAAGAAATTTGGAAACCTTTGTCGGTGCTGCGCGCGGCGGCCAAACCATTTGAGGTTGCCATTGCGGGCGATACCATTATTCGCATCTATAATAAGTCCACCAAACTTGTCTGCCTCGAGCAAGCGCCCGGAGCGCGCCTCAAAGTAGACTTTGTTTTGCGCGATACCGATGGATACAATCTCATCATTGACGGGCAAGCCGAACTCATCTTTAAAGAAATTGTGCCATCTGTCTGATGTGGGCTGATAATAACTTATGGCATAGTGCGAGGCGCACCATATAAAACCAGTCGATTCATCATAAGCAACCGACCATATCTGGTTGTCCGTGAGACCATTGCTGGTGGTCCAGGGGAAATCCCAGGTATGTTTATACTGGTCCAGCCTGATAATGCCGGACTGCTTGGTGCCAAAATAGACATACTGCCGCCCGACTGCAATAGAGGTAATATAGCGACCTACAGAATAGCTGATCCAATCTCCCTGCTCATAGTTGGGGTTGGTTTCACGCTGACGAACAAAAGTAGTTTGTCCCGGTGACCCAGGCTCACCGATGGCTATCAGAAAAAAAACAGCGATAAGGGAAGATAATAGTATGGAATTGGGTCTCATTAGCCAAACCAGACATTCCTGTCCGGCCTTTCACTTCGTATCAAGTTCGTCGAGGCTATATTCTCCGGGAACTTCTTTTTCCAAAAGATTTCTCAGAAACGCCATATCATTTTCACTCACCCGAAGATTCATGTCGACTTTCTCCGTATCGTACTTCGTGCTTGTCACTTCAGTCAACTCATAAATGCGTGAGATTATTTCAGCGTTGTCGATTTGTAATTGCAGCTTCATCTCATGAATAGACGCTACCGCAGCCTGACGCACCCCATCTTTCAGTTGGTTGAGAAAGAGTCCCTTTGTTGCTGACACAAATACGGCAGGCTCATATTCCTTTTTCAATCTCTGCAAGATGGCTTTGTTCTGCAATTTGTCGATCTTGTTAAAAACAAGAATAGTCGGTTTTTGCGAGATTTGCAACTCATTTAGTACATCCCTGACAACCGCGATGTGCTCGAACAGCGTGGGATGGGAAACATCGATTACGTGCATCAATAGATCCGCGACCTTAGCTTCTTCCAGGGTACTCTTAAATGAGGCAACGAGATTATGCGGCAGTTTACGGATAAAACCAACCGTGTCAATGAGCAGTACGTCGCCGAGGCCCGGCACTGGCATTCGGCGGATGGTTGGGTCCAGGGTTGCAAACAGCCGGTCTTCGACAAACACCTCGGATTCGGTTAGCGCATTCATGAGCGTCGATTTGCCGGCATTGGTGTAACCTACCAGCGCTACTTTGTAGGTCTCTCTGCGACCGCGTCTGCGGATCTCGCGCTGATCGCTGATCTTGGCCAGCGCTTTGCTGAGCACGCTGATGCGTTTGCGTATCAGGCGGCGGTCGACTTCGAGCTGGGTTTCACCCGGCCCTCTGGTTCCAATGCCGCCGACTTGTCGTGACAGGTGCGTCCACTGGCGGGTCAGGCGCGGCAGCAGGTATTCGAGCTGTGCCAGCTCCACCTGTGTCTTGGCTTCTCTGGTTTTTGCCCGGCGCGCAAAAATGTCCAGGATCAGGCCGCTGCGGTCCAGGATCTTCCTGTCCGTTAGTTTTTCCAGGTTGCGAAGCTGGGCCGGGCTGAGATCATCGTCAAAAATGAGCAAGTTGGCATCTTGCTCCCGCACCATGTCGCCAATTTCCTCCGCTTTCCCGCGTCCGATAAAGTAAGCCGGATCGATTTTGTCTTTGTCCTGAATGACCCGATCGATGACTTTGCCGCCGGCCGTGTCTGTCAGAAAAGCCAGCTCATCGAGATGGTCTTCAGTCTGCCAGCGTTCCCCATTACGGGTAACACCGACGAGAATGGCGCGTTCTCTATCATTTGAGTTCATTGAATGCAATTGTGTAATTACACCTCCTGCGTGGCGGCCCTTTCATTCGTTTTTTCTTTAAGAAGAGCGGTTTCCATAACTATAGCTATTAATGCAATGACTGCCAATATTTTCCATAATTCCCTGCCAAAACGTGTTTGGTTTAAGCGGGCGGCAATTTCCTCACCCCGCTCGATCACATAGAGCCGGGATTCGTCGACTTCATCAGCAAGTTGCGCCATTTCAAACGCGCCGCTGGTTTGCAGCTCCTGCGGATCGTAGTTGACAGCCCATTGCATGACAAGACGGTCTCCGTCCAGAAGTTTGTAGGTCCCCGGCATATTGGTTTGGCCAAAACGGACCAGGTAATTGCCGCGGGTGACCTCTGGCTTGATTTTTACCAGTGCGCCGTCGGGTTTTTCGATGGCGAGTCTGGCGCCGGCTGTAATCCGTTCCGAAGCATAGCGAATCTCTTCGCCGATGAGCAACTGCTCATTTTCTGCCGAGGCGCCGCCGGAGAGATACATGACGCTGCGATTGACGAGCGGCACAAACAGACCGCGGAGAATCAAATCAGACCAGTCGCGCGAGATGCTGGTGGTGACGTACAGGATTCGCCCTTGCTGCAATTGTGCCTCGAAAAGAAACGGCGCGCCATTACTGTACTCGATGATCTTGTCAACCTGGTCGTCTGTTTGCACATCCACAGCAAATCTGACATGCGGCGACTCGACATATTTCTCATCGGTGAAGACGCCCCTGAAAATCGGGTGCGTATAATCGATCTTGCCCAGCGTCAGAAATTGCTCTCTATTCTTTCGATTCAACGTTTGGGTCAAATCGGGCAGATTGAGTTTCTTGTGCAAATGTTCATTGTAACTGCGCAGGTCGACATCTGCACCGAGAAACAGCAGCAAGCCTCCTCCCGACTTGACGAAACTCTGTAATTTTTGTACTTCTGACGAAGCAAGCTTGGGCACATTGGAAAGGATCACAACCTGGAAGTTGCTCAGCTCCTCGCTTTCCAGTCCGTTAGCATTTGTTTCTTTGATGTCGATATAGGATGCCACTTCGCGCTCCGGCCGCAAGGCAAGCTTCAAATAGTGCGTATCCTGTGGTCTGTTGCCCACCAGCAATACCGGAATTTCATCCGAAATATTGAACGCAAAAAAGCGGCGGTTGTCCTCCAAAAGGTCATCGTCCTCCAACAACACATATCCGGATTGAAATCCGGTCTGGTCAGGCACGATCCGAAAAACAAGATTGGCAGCGGCCTGCGGTTCAAGATTCACGACATCCTGCCCCAATCTCTTGCCATTGACAAAAAGATGAGCGAGCTTGTTTTGCACCGGATTTTGCGTCGTATTTTGAATTCGGGCTTGTACCTCTGCCACTTTGTCCTTTTCCAGGATTTGGTTGCTCAGGCGAAGCTCTGAAATTGCCAGATTCGCGATGTTGTCATTGGCGGTTACGGGCAGCACAAAAAGTTTGATGTCATTGCTAAGCAGCTTGCTGCCATTGCCGTCGGCGCCGGTTTGAAGTCCATTCTTTTGCAAGTCACCGATCAAATAGACTTCCTTGTTGATATTGTTACTTTGCAGCATCAATTGATTCGCCAACGCCAGGGCTGCAGCGTAGTCGGTGCGTTCATACGACAGCTCTGTATCCGCGATCAAATCCTGGACCGTTTCGAGATTATAGCGAGCGCCCTCATGGGCCAGCTTCGGCGGTGCATGTGGATAAACGACATAGATTTCGTCTCCCTGTCGCATCAACGAGGCCACATTTGCAGCCAGGTCCTTTGCATAGTCCATCAGGCGTCTGCCCTCTGACAGCCTGCCCATGCTCAGCGTGTTATCCAGAATGATAACAGCGGTTATTTGCGCTCCGGACTGCAAGGATGCTGAATCCGTGCTGCGCACTGTCGGGCGTGAAAAAGCCATAACCAGAGCCAGAATCACC
Organism: uncultured Calditrichaceae bacterium; assembly: GCA_964629935.1. GTDB lineage: Bacteria > Zhuqueibacterota > Zhuqueibacteria > Oceanimicrobiales > Oceanimicrobiaceae > CAZVSL01. The sequence continues at coordinate 4,138 of CAZVSL010000251.1, forward strand.
AACGTGCGCAGAATGAGCAACAGAATCTGCCTTAGTTTGAGCCGGCGAATTTTCTGCTTTTGCAATTCCTTCAGGAATTTCAAAGTGCTGAAATAAACAACCTTTGTCTTTTTCCGGGTGAAAAGGTGGATGAGGATAGGAATGGCTATGGCTGCGAGACCAACAAGAACTGCTGAATTTAAGAAAGTTAGCATGTACTACTTATGGTGATTCCTTGACTGAGTTCCGGACACAAGCGTTATACTGCGCAACCGGCAGCAGGTTT
>CAZVSL010000251.1:4412-5259 GCA_964629935.1 uncultured Calditrichaceae bacterium
CAAAGACTCTTTTCAACCTGCTCCACAATCCTTTCTGCAGTGATTGGACAGGCATGGGTTCGGGTGGAGAAAAAGGTTCGCCGGATAGAATCTTGCGTGAGTTATCATAAAACAGCGCGCGGGCCCGCTGCTCACCCCATCCTTCGGAAATAGTTTGCATGGCGTCTCTGAGCTTCAACGGTCGGCGACGGGTATTGTGGCCATCACTGCCCACAAAATGGATTAGATTGCTGTTGAGCAGAATTGTGGCGGTGTCGCGCACAGGTTCTCCGTGCCTGCCGATGATGCTGCCGGCGTTCATCTGCAGCAAACAACCGCGCTGCACGAATTCATAAGCGCGCTCTGGATTGCGCACAATGCCCATATTGCGCTCGGGGTGAGCGATGATTGGAATCATGCCTTTGGTGATGATCTCGAAAAAATATTCCGAAATGAATCTTGGAATGCCTTGCATTGGAAACTCAACGAGAAAATATTTCTTGTTGTCGTTGTAGGTCGAGATGGTATGATTCAATTCCATATCCGGCTGCGAATAGATTTCCGCGCCGAGATGCACTTTCATATCGATCTTCTCGAGCTCGATGCGCTTTTGCAACTCTTCGAATTTGGCGATGATTTCCGGCTCGCGTTCATAATCCATGTTGCTCAGGATATGGTGGGTGATTGCCACTTCGGTAATGCCATCTTCTTCTGCCTGGTGCAGCATCGCCATGGTCTCTTCCCAACTCGCCGATCCATCGTCGATTTGGGGTAACACGTGTGAATGAATGTCGATCAAGGTTCCTCCGTGACTATGCTAAGTTGCCGCTTGGTATCTCATCTAAATATACAATTATCTGGTCGAGAT
>CAZVSL010000251.1:5269-8600 GCA_964629935.1 uncultured Calditrichaceae bacterium
TGCAAAAAGAACACCGTATTGGCTCAGCCTGAATGTACGGCATCTGCAAATTCACGCAATAACGAGCGGCTGCCGTTCCTTTCGAGCACATTTCCTGTTACCACAAACGAAGCGCCGGACTGTACCTTGCGCCTGGCTTCCTCTGGCTTTCGGATACCGCCTCCGACGATCACCGGGATCGAAATATAGTCGCGCACCTGACGGATCATATTGTCCGGCACCGAGCTCGCCGCTCCGCTTCCTGCTTCCAGGTAAGCCATCTGCATGCCAAAATATTGCGCTGCCAGAGCCGTAGCCTTGGCAATATCAGGCTTGTTGCGCGGAATCGGCCGCGTGCTGCTCATGAATTCCGCTGAGGTCGTCTTGCCACTCTCCACCAGCATGTATCCGACTGAGATAGGCTCAATATCCAGTGCTTTGATCACCGGTGCAGCGCGCACCTGTTCGCCGATGAGATAGGTCGGGTTGCGACCGCTGATCAGGGAAAGGAAGAAGACTGCGTCAGCGTAGCGGGAAACTTGTGTGGTGCTGCCAGGAAAAATAATCAGTGGAATATCAATCTGCTTCTTTATCAGCTTGACAATTTCATCAAAAGAAGAAGACAGCAGCAGGCTGCCGCCAACCAAAATGGCATCTGCGCCAGCAGCACTCGCCTCTGTTGCAACTTCGCCGATCTGTTCCGCAGGCCACTTGTCAGGGTCCAGAAGCACAAAATATCCGGCTCCCCGGCGTTGCTTGATTTCAAGAATACGCTCAAACGTGGTCATAGGCCTGGCCGTATCTAGCTGTCATCCTCTGACTTCACAGTTAACTTATCAGGTTGCGAACAATCTCTGGTACTTTCTGCAATGCTTCGTCTATCTTCTTGATATTCTTTGCCCCGGCCAACGCCATGTGCGGCCGTCCGCCGCCGCCGCCTTGTGCAACGGCAGCGACTTGCTTGACAATGTCTCCGGCCTTGAGCTTCTGACCTTTTATAAGATCATCCGTGACCACGCATACAAAGGAGGCCTTGCCATTGATCTCTGCTGCGAGAACGCCCACGCCGGACCCGAGCTTGGCCCGTAGTGTGTCGCCGATCTGTTTGAGCTCATCGACGTTTTCGCTGCTCATCCTGGACGCGACCACTCTGAAACCATCCAACTGTTGGGCTGCATCGATCAATTGCGAGATGCCTTGCTGCGCCGACTTGACTCGCAGTTGACGTACTTCTTTGTCCAGGTCCTGCCGCTCCTGCAGCAGAGCCGTGACTCTTTCTACAAGATCTTCATCCTTGCAATTGAGCAGCTCCTGCAACTGTTGCGTGAGCATTTTCTCCCGGCGCAGAAGGGCATCGGCGCGGGCGCCGCTCACCGCCTCAAGTCGCCGGATGCCGGCAGCAGCACTCGATTCTGACATGATCCTGAAGTAGCCAGCCTCGCCCGTATGTTTCAAATGGGTGCCGCCACAAAGTTCGAGACTGTAGTCGCCAATTTTGACCATGCGCACGATTTCTCCGTACTTTTCCTCGAAGATGGCCATGGCGCCCCTCTCGCGGGCTTTGGTATAAGTCGTTTGCTCGGTCTCAACCGGAAGATCAGCGCGTATTTTCTCGTTGACGCGCTGCTCGATGTTATCCAACTCCTGCGGATGAATCTTCTGGAAATGCGTTACATCGAAGCGCAAATGGTCAGGAGCAACCAGAGAGCCGGCTTGCGTCACGTGCTCGCCCAGGGTTTCGCGTAACGCCTTGTGCAGCAAATGCGTGCAGGTGTGGTTGCGCGCGGTGGATTTACGTGCATCGGCGTCAACTCTGGCCGTCACCGCCGGACCAGCAATTTTTCTGCCCTTTTCGAATACGCCAATGTGCACAAATGTGCTGCCGTCACGCACGGTGTCATGCACGCGTATGGTGAAATTTTCGCCGCGTATTTCGCCCACATCACCGACCTGGCCGCCGGCCTCGCCATAAAAGGGAGTTTGATCCAGGGTCAGGAAAACGTTGTCACCCTCGATATGATATTTTCGGATCTGTGACTCGCTTGTGAGCGTGTCGTAGCCGAGGAAGTTCGAGTCCGCTCCCTCGGTCAGAGTTGTCCAGTGCTTGAAATCGAAGTCTGCGGTATGCGTCCATTTTCCGGCCTGGCGGGCCCGTTCCCTCTGACCGGCCATCGCTTTTTCGAAACCAGATTTATCTACGGTTAAGCCTTTTTGACGCGCCATCAACTGTGTCAGGTCGAGCGGAAAGCCGTAGGTATCATATAGCTTGAAAGCCTCTTCGCCCGGAATTTCCTTTCCGCCCGCTTTTTCGACACGTTCAGAGACCTTTTCAAATACCTCCAGGCCTCTGTCAAGTGTGGCGTTGAAGCTCTCCTCCTCTGCTTTGATCACTTGTTGCACAAAGTCCTGTTTCTGTCGGATTTCCGGGAAAGCCTCTTCCATGGTAGCTGTCAACACCGGCACCAGGCGGTAGATAAACGGTTCGTGCATGTCCAGATTACGACCGAAGCGGGCGGCTCGGCGCAAGATGCGACGCAACACGTACCCACGCCCTTCGTTGGAAGGCATGGCGCCATCGGCAACGGAGAAGGTCAGCGCCCGGATGTGGTCTGCGATGACGCGATGGGCAAAACCTTTCTCATCGCCGGAATAGGGCACGCCGCTCATCTCATGGATTGCGTCGAGAAGCGGCGTGAACAGATCCGTATCGTAATTGGAGGTGGTGCCGTTGAGCACCGCCAGAATGCGCTCGAAGCCCATGCCAGTATCCACATGCTTTGCCGGCAGGTCGTGCAGTGCTCCGCTCTTATCGCGATTGAACTGGATGAATACCAGATTCCAGATTTCGATGACCTGCGGATCGCCGGCGTTGACAAGCTTGCCGCCAGACTTGTCCGGCGTCAAATCGATGTGAATCTCGGAGCACGGACCGCAGGGGCCGGTGTCACCCATCTCCCAGAAGTTATCTTTCTTGTCAAAGCGCAGCACTTTTTCCGGATCGATATCTGTATTCTGGCGCCACAACTGTTCTGCTTCTTCGTCCGGCTCCAAACCGTCCTGTTCATCGCCGCCAAACACGGTGGCATACAGCCGGTCCTTTTCGATGCCCCAGACCTCGGTGAGCAGCTCCCACGCCCACTCGATCGCCTCCTTCTTGAAATAATCACCGAAGGACCAGTTACCGAGCATCTCGAAAAATGTGTGATGGTAGCAGTCAAATCCGACATCCTCCAGATCGTTGTGCTTGCCGCTGACGCGAATACATTTTTGTGTATCCGCGGCGCGCTTGAAGTTGCGCGTCTCCAATCCGAGAAAAACATTCTTGAACTGGTTCATACCGGCGTTGGTGAAC
>CAZVSL010000252.1:0-1853 GCA_964629935.1 uncultured Calditrichaceae bacterium
TTGTTAAAGCGGGCGTCGTATCCATTACCATCGGCACCTCCGGCGTGGTGTTCGCGCATACCGAAGACCTGTTGGTGGAACCCGCAGGGCGACTGCACGCTTTTTGCCACGCCGTTCCCGGCGCGTGGCATGTCATGGGCGTAACGTTGGCGGCTGGCGGTTCCCTGCGCTGGCTGCGTGACACAATTTGTCAGCAGGAAATTGATGTGGCCGGGTCCATGGTAATCGACCCTTATGAGCTGATGTCCGCAGAAGCCAGCATCACTGCACCTGGTGCGGATGGTCTCATTTTCCTGCCCTATCTCAGCGGCGAGCGCACGCCGCATCCCGATCCCAACGCTCGTGGAATATTCTGCGGCCTGACTTTAAGACACAAAAAGGAACATCTCATACGCGCCGTGATGGAGGGCGTCGCCTTCAGCCTGCGAGATTGTCTGGAGTTGACCAATTACCTGGGACTTCAAGCGTCTCAGATTGTCGCCTCAGGCGGCGGCGCACGCAGCGCGCTCTGGCGCCAGATTCTGGCTAATGTCATCGACCGTGAAATTCAGACCCTGGCTTCCACAGAGGGCGCGCCTTATGGCGCCGCTTTGCTGGCTGGCGTTGGCGCCGGAGCGTACAAGAACGTCCAGGAGGCCTGCGATAGCACGGTTGCGGTTTCAGATACTGTGAAGCCAGAAAAGGACGCTGTGAAGACCTACGCGAGCCTCTATACAATCTACCGTGACATGTACGAGCGTTTCAAACCCACGTTTGAAGCTTTGTCCGCGGTCTAATAAAGGAATAACTATGAAGGCTACCAGCTCTCAACCAATCACTTTGGTGCTATTCAGCCTGATTCTCGTGTGCCTGCAAATTGTCCGCTGTAGTGAGGTTCAGAGTCCGGCGACGGAGAATGACTACACGGGCGCCTGGGCGAAGGCGCCGCAAATCCTGTCCCGCATCACGCCCCCGACTTTTCCCGATCGCGATTTCAATGTGCGCGACTATGGCGCCGTTGCCGACGGCAAGTCGGACAGCAGACCGGCGATCCGTGACGCTGTTGCCGCTTGCGCTGAAGCTGGCGGCGGCCGCGTGATGATTCCTGCGGGAACCTATAAAGTAAACGGACCGATTCACCTGCAAAGCAACGTCAACCTGCATGTTTCGGAAGGCGCGACGCTGCTCTTTAGTGTGAATCCTGAAGATTATCTGCCGCCGGTATTGGTGCGCTGGGAGGGCACGCGCTGTTACAATTACTCGCCTTTGATCTATGCTTATCAGCAGGAAAACATCGCTGTCACCGGCAGCGGAACCCTGGACGGTCAGACGGAGAAATTCTGGCAATTGTGGAAGCTCATCCATGACAAGGACAAGAAAACGCTGCGCCGCATGGGCAAGGATTTGGTTCCGGTTGAGGAGCGCGTATTTGGCAAGGGTCACTTTCTGCGTCCCACGCTGATCGAGCCGTACGAATGTCAGAACATTCTCATCGAAGGCGTGACCTTCAAAGGCAGTCCTTTCTGGACTATCCATCCCGTCTTCTGTACCAACGTTACCGTTCGTGGCGTTACTGTCGAGAAAGGCATGTCCAACGACGATGGCTGCAACCCGGAATCGTGCAAGGACGTGCTGATCGAAAACTGCACCTTTCGAACGGACGATGACAATATCGCCATCAAAGCCGGGCGCGACAACGACGCCTGGGTGGAAAACGGCGGCCGGCCCAGCGAAAATATCATCATCAGAAACAATAGCTTTGCTGAGACAGACAACGGCGCCATCACAATCGGCAGCGAAATGTCCGGCGGCGTGCGCAATGTTTTTGCGCAGGACAACGTCATGAAAACTGTAGGCAGCGCATTTTATGTCAA
>CAZVSL010000252.1:1863-8598 GCA_964629935.1 uncultured Calditrichaceae bacterium
CCAATACCGATCGGGGCGGCGCCGTGGAAGATATCTACTATCGCAATACAACCATCAGCAGATGTCTGGATGCCGTTGTGCGCCTGAGGTTAGATTACAAAGGCGCTACGGGCGGCAATCACCCGGCGAGGTTTCGAAATTTTGCTTATGAGAACATCCGGTGCAGCAAAGCCTTAACGGGCGTCCGTGTCATCGGTCTGCCGGAAAAGCAGATCGCCAATATTTCCCTGCGTGACGTGACCATCGACACGGTGGAAAGTACTCTTGAAACGTTCTTTACTGATAGCGTTCAGGTGCACAATGTAACATTCACGACCATCCTTGCAGATGAATCAGAATACTACGAGGACGCCGGTGGGGAAGAGGCGCCCGGCCGCCTGTTCTGGACTGATCTGCCACAGCCGGTGCGACGGACTTTTCTGAACATCCTGTTTGAAATCGTAGATAGCAAGAGGGAGGTCACAGAAGAGGCCCGACAAGAAGTCAGACAGGAGTTTGCCAGCAATCCCATGGTGACCCAAATCTCGCGGGAGACCAGAAATGACAGGGTTGTATATGAATTGGCGAAGGATTTTGGCAGTGAGGACATACAGGTTGTAATTGCTGAGGATGGGGAGGTGTTGGTAAGGAATTAGGCGCCAGACATACTCGCTCATGCCGGATAGTGCTTGATTTATTCTCAAAAATTCGCTATCATGTGTCGCCGAAATTCAGGTAGTTTGCCCCTATAGCTCAGTATGGATAGAGCAGTGGTTTCCTAAACCATGTGCCGCAGGTTCGAGTCCTGCTAGGGGCACCCATTTCTCCCGAACAATCCGTCATACATTTTGACACCCTACAATTGCCACATTGCATATTGACATTCCTGCAGCGAATTGATATATTTCTTTTCTGTGACTTCTATGCCGTGGACTCACCATCTTGAGGAGGGGATATCTAACCGGTTTGCTCTTCTGGCGTTCAAATATGTGCTGTGTTTGTTCGTTCAGCCAGGTCGCACGATGGCTGAGCAGTAAGCATGAGTCGTGAACCAGCGTATCATCCGACAGTACTGGTATGAATCCCGCCAGTTTGCCACGGGAGTGGCTTTGGTTGCACCGCTGTGGCTGGTTTACGAACTCTCTGCTTTCGTGCTGAACGATGGCTTCAGCGGGCGCTTCAGGAGCGGCGTCGACTATTTATTCAGGCTATATTGGTCAAAGTTGGACGCGCCAGCCATATTGTCGGCCTGCATACCAGCCCTGTTGCTAATCCTAGTTTTTCTCAAGAAATCGAATCGGGCTCAATTGCGCCGGTTATCGCCTCATCATTGGGCGCTGATGCTGCTGGAGAGCATGGTCATCGCTGCTGTGTTTGGTATTATCGTGGGTGGATTCAGCTCTTTGTTTCTCACGGCTGGCTGGCAGCAAAGCCATGAGACACGTATGGCTGCGCTGGTCATCAATTTGGGTTCCGGTGTTTTTGAGGAGCTGGTCTTTCGCGTAATTTTGTTGGGAGGCTGTGCCTGGTTGCTTGGTCGGGTCAGCAATCGGAGAGCGATCAATTATGCGATTGCCGTTGTGTTCAATTCGCTAGCGTTTGCGATGTTTCATTATATAGATTATTTCGATGAGCCTTTTACCTGGAGCTCTTTTTTGTTTCGCTTTGTTGCCGGAGGGAGCTTTTCCTTGCTATTTTTACTGCGAGGGTACGGCATAACGGCCTATACTCATTCTTTTTACAATATTTTTCTTCTGTTCAGATGATGCGCCTGCTGCGACTCAATTGGCTGCTCCTGAGTGCAAGTGCACTCATTTTCTTGCTCTGCATTAGCGGCTTGTGGATTGTGTTCTCGCCCGTGGTGAAAGGGGATACAGAAGAAAGTTACGATTTTCATGTTGAGCGTGGCGCTACCTTTCAAGCCATTCTGGACAAAATGCAGGAAGAAGGCGTCGTCGAAAGCAGTTTCAGGGTGCGGCTCACCGGCAGAATTTTGGGGTTTCATGACGAAATGAAGGCGGGAAGATACGAAATCACCGGCGGCAGCTCAAGCTACGAGCTGCTTTCCCTGCTGGCCAGGGGACGGAGCAAAAGCGTGCGCGTGACGCTGCCGGAAGGCCTGCAATCACGTGAGATAGCCGCGATCCTGGCAAACAAGATCGGAGTGGACTCAACGCGATTCATGAGACTGGTGCGTGACTCGACATTTGCGCGGGAGTTGGGTGTGCCGGCGCCGACACTCGAGGGGTTCCTGTTTCCGGATACTTATAACCTCACATGGGGCATGAAGCCGCAGCGGGTGATTCGGATTTTGGTTGATGAGTTTCACGAGCAGTTTGACGACTCACTGCGTCGGGCCGCCCAAGAACGCGGCTTCTCCCTGCTGCAGGTTGTCACGCTCGCATCCATAATTGAAGGTGAAGCCATCGTTGATTCTGAACGGGAGATTATCTCAGCGGTTTATCATAACCGTCTGAAAAAGGGCATGCGCCTGCAAGCCGATCCTACGATTCAATTTATTATCGAGGATGGCCCTCGGCGATTGCTCAAAAAGGACCTGAAAATCGATTCGCCATATAACACATACAGATACTCGGGATTGCCGCCAGGCCCAATCAACAATCCCGGACTGGCCTCACTCATTGCCAGCTTCAATCCGGCTGATGTCAATCATCTCTACTTCGTGGCAAATGGGGACGGAACGCACACATTCTCGAGAACCTTGCGGCAGCACTTACGAGCAAAGGCACGGTTTGACCGGCATAGAAGAGAGGTGGAACGCGAACAAAAGGCAACGCCACAATGATACACAGCTCCGGAGAAAAACTCGATTTGTTAAATGATCTGAATCCTGTGCAGCGCGAAGCCGTGCAGCATGTCAAGGGACCGCTTCTTATCCACGCGGGAGCCGGGAGCGGCAAGACACGGGTGCTGACCTACCGCGTTGTACATCTCATCGAGCATGCCAAGGTGAAGCCGTGGCAAATTCTTGCTGTCACTTTTACAAACAAGGCGGCCAGCGAGATGAAAGAGCGCATTCTCATGCTATCAAAGGGCTTCGGCAGAGAGCTGTGGGTCGGAACATTTCATTCCGTTTGCGCCAGAATCCTCAGAATCGAAGCTGAAAAGATCGGATTTGGCAGGAATTTTCTGATCTTTGACCGCGAGGACCAAATTCGCTTTATCAAGTCAGTAATGCGTGAGAATCAGATTTCGGAAAAGCTCTATCCGCCCGCTGCAATTCTTTCCGTGATCAATCATGCCAAGAATAGTTTCATCAAGCCATCGGAATATCAGAAGCTTGCCCGTGATCCGCTTCAGGAAACTGCTGCTTACGTATACGCCGATTACCAACGCCGGATGAAGCAAAACAACAGCATGGATTTCGATGATCTTCTGGTCAATACAATCCTGATGTTCGAGAATGAGCCCCCGGTGCTGGAGCATTATCAAAACAGGTTCAGGCATATCCTGGTTGATGAGTATCAGGATACCAATCGAACGCAATACCTGCTGTTGAACAAACTCGCTGCCAGGCACAAAAACCTCTGCGTTGTGGGCGATGATGATCAATCGATCTACCGCTGGCGCGGTGCAGATGTTGAGAACATCTTGAATATCGAAAGCGATTACCCTGGCTGTAAAGTCTTCCGGCTTGAGCAGAACTATCGTTCAACAAAGTGCATTCTGGAGGTGGCAAACTCCGTTGTCCGCAACAATCAGCGCCGTCGCCCCAAAACGCTGTGGACCGAAAATGGCAGAGGAGAAAAGGTAACCATGGTCGATCTGGATGACCATATCTCTGAGGCGCTTTTCGTCGTGACATCCATAAGAGATGAACTGCAACGGTCTGGGCGCAATTTCAATGAATTCGTCATCCTGTACCGTACGAATGCACAATCCCGTGTACTTGAAGATGCGTTGCGATCTGCCGGGATGCCGTATGTGATCGTCGGCGGTGTGCGCTTCTATGAGCGCAAGGAGATCAAAGACGTGCTTGCTTACCTGCGCTTGATTTGCAATCCTCAGGATGCGATTAGTTTCAAACGGGTTATCAATTTCCCCCTGCGTGGGATTGGGGATGCATCCGTCGGCAAATTGGAGGACTTTGCCCGAGACAACGGCATCAGCCTGCTTGCGGCGGCCGGACGAGTTGATGAAGTCTCGGCTATCGCTGCCAAGATCCGCAAGAACATATCAGACTTCTACCAATTAATAGAAAAATACGCCACGCTGAGGAACCAGTTCTCGCCCGGCGAACTGGCGCGAATTGTCGTGGATGAAATAGGCATTCTGAAGACATTTAAGGAAATTGGTACGGAAGAATCATTCGGGCGTGAAGAGAACGTGCGCGAACTGCTGTCGGCCATAGCCAATTATTCAGCCAGGGACCGGGAACGAACTCTGGAGGATTTCCTCGAGGAAGTGAGTTTGATTACGGATATCGACACCTGGGACGAACGCGCCAACGCTGTTACGTTGATGACCCTGCACAGCGCCAAAGGATTGGAGTTTCCCGTGGTCTATATCACGGGCCTCGAGGAAGGGCTGTTTCCGCTCACCCGCTCACTCGAAAGCGATGCTGAACTCGAAGAGGAGCGCCGTCTTTTCTATGTGGGCGCCACCCGCGCCCGGGAGAAGCTATTCCTAACCTGGGCTGCCAGGCGGCTGCGTTTTGGCGAATATCTGCAAAGCGTGCCCTCACGCTTTCTGAAAGAAGTCGACCTGGAGCTGGTTGAACGGCAGGATCTCAGGCGCTCTTTCGATCGTGCCAACGAGCGGTCGAAAACACCGCACCAGTCAACTTATTACAACAGAAAATCATCCAATGCCCTGCCGAGTTATGATCCGTTTCCTGATGATTTGCCGCAACTTTATGTCGGGTGTGAAGTTAAACATCCAAAATTCGGCCTTGGCAAGGTCGTCAGCATGTCAGGTACAGGAGATAATATGAAAATCACAGTGAATTTCTACGAGACCGGGAAAAAGCGCTTGTTAGTTAAGTACGCAAATCTTGAAGTGGTCTTTTAGTTAGCACATCCGGAGAACTATGAGCTGCAACAAATCAATGTATATGGCTGCACTCGGGCTTGTATGCTTGCAGGCCGTCGCCTGGACACAAGTGACAATGCCTGAGAAAGAATTTGAATTCGCGCGCAAATTGTATACTGACGAACTCTACACACTGGCCAGCGAACAGCTCAAAGCATTCGCTGAAAAGTATCCCAACAGTGAAATGGCCGATGATGCCCTCTTCATGAGCGGCGAATCCTTCTTTGCTGAGGGAGATTACGCCGCAGCTTTTGAAGCCTTCAAATTGCTCGAGCTTACCTACGTGCAATCGCCGCACGTAGCAAAAGCACGTTTCAGAATGGCCCAGTGCCAGAAACATAGAGAAAATTATGCCGCGGCCGGCGCTCTTTTCGAGAGAGTGCCCATCTTTCACCCGCAAAGCGACCTTGCTGAAGCCGCCTGGCTTGAAGCCGGCAAGGCCTTTAAGCGCGCGCAACGCCCCAACGAAGCGCGGAACGCACTCTTACGCCTGATCAAGGATTTCCCGGACGCAAGTCAGCGCATCGATGCACACCTCGAATTGGTGCGCATCAGCATGGACCGCAATCAATTTGAGGATGCACTGGCGCAGATCGATGGCATTTTTCGCGCTTTTGGGACAGAGTTCAAAGATGCGAGAGTGTACTGGCTGCGTGCCCAAATCCTCGAAATGACAGGTTATGTTGATGAAGCCAAATCCCTGTACGCTACTTTAACACGCGATTACAAAGCTGCTCCGCAAGCTGAAGATGCAGCATTCAGATTGGCAGAGTTGTACAGAGTGGAGGGCGCCTACAAACCGGCGCTGGAAATGTATGATGTCGTTTTGACTGCCACATCAGATGCAAGTCGCCGCGTCCGCACATATCTGCGCAAAGGCGATGTTCTGAGTGAGGCCGGACAACACACTCTTGCGTTACAGGCATACAAGAATGCTCAGGAATCTATGTCCATGGACATGGATGCCATGCTAAAGCTGGAGCTTGCATACAAAACAGGCAACGCCATGGCGGCAGCAGGAAGGGAATCCGAAGCTGTAACTCACCTGACGGAAATTATCGAAAATACGTCTCTTCAGCGCTCCGATTCAAGCAGCATAATAAAATATTATCTCGAAGGCACGCATCTGCTTCTCATCCGAACGTTGCAAGGGCTCGGCAGAGCAAGTGAAGCCCTGCAAAGCATACGGCGGCTCGAGCAAACTCATTCCGAAAGCGCCAGGCTATCAGAGTTGACTTTAATGAAGGGTAAACTCCTGGAACATGGTCGGAGTGACTTTGCCAGCGCCGTGCGAGTATATCAAAGCTTTGTGGATGCCCATCCCCGTCATAAGAATGTGGACGAGGCACAGTTCTCGTTAGCACGCTGTTACGAGAAATTGCAGGAGTACAAACTTGCGAGAATCGAGTACGAAGAATATCTCCGGACCTATGCGGGAGGCGAGGACCACGCTCGCGCTGCAGAACGTCTGGCGGTTCTGAGTGAAGCGATCAACGCATCGGAAGAATACGACCTGCGCCAATTTTCGGATTTTATCTTAAAACTATCCGAGAGCGGGGGCAAGGTCAACTACGAGCTCGAGCTGGGCAAAACTTACTTTAAGATGAAAAGCTTAAATAACGCTATTTCAAGCCTCAAGCGTGCTCTCTCAAGAGGATTTCCCGATACATTGAAGCCGGAAATTTACTACTACCTGGGTAAATC
>CAZVSL010000253.1:0-8595 GCA_964629935.1 uncultured Calditrichaceae bacterium
AGCAACGTCTTCGGCGCCGGCCTGCCGCCCAAGTATATTCCCTCGTTCTCCTGGGGCGGCAGCCAGGGCCTTACGGAGCACGAGGTCGACAAAGCCATCGACACCGCCCGCACCGTCATGGCTCGCCGCAAAGTCACCATGACTGGCGCCACCGAGCGCATGCTGCGCCATGTGCACGAGCTGACCAAACCGGAACGCGCATAATCTCGCCAGTGGGTTGAGTTCGCAGGTAATTAGAGTTGTATGCAAATAATAAAGAATCATGCAGTTGGAGGAAAGCAGCATAACCACAAAGTGACCACAAAGAAACACCAGGAAAAGATCAACCACCAAGCCACAAAGTGACACAAAGGAACACCAAGAGAAACACAAAGTGAAGATCAACCACTCGGCCAAAGAAGAAGAAGTGAATGAAAAGAAAAACTCCACAATGTCTATAAATCTCCTTTGTGTTCTTGGTGTTCCGTTCGTGTCTTTGTGGTAAAATGTAGTGGTTATACAACTCATTAACTGTGGTTACAAAAGAAAGAAGTTGAACCAGTATGACATCGAACAACGAGCAGAGCAATAGCTCACGTTTTGGGTTTCACGTTGGCGACGCCATCTGGGGGAATATTTTCAAAAAAGAAGGGGGAAAGAAAGAAAACATCATCAGTGTCCTGAAGAAGGTGCCGCTGTTCAAAGGCATGCGCAAAAGCGAGCTGCATGAAATCGAGAAGCTCATTCATCAGCGGCGCTATCGCACGGACGAGACGGTCTTTTACGAAGGCGAGCCGGGCGTCGGCATGTACATCGTCCTGAAGGGCACGATTGCTATCTACAAAGACACCGCTGAAGCCGAGGGCAAGCGCGAGGAGCTTGCCCGTCTCGGTCACGGCGAATTCTTCGGCGAGCTGGCGCTGCTGGATGAGTCGCCGCGCTCAGCCTCGGCCGTCGCCCTGGAAGACTCGGAAATCCTCGGGCTGTTTCGTCCGGACTTGCTGGAATTGATCGAGCGCAAACCCAGGCTTGGCAACAAGCTGCTGTTCGAGCTGGCCCATCTCATCGGTGAGCGGCTCAAGCACACCAATGACGAATTGCAGACGCTCTGGGAAAAGCTCGAAAAAACAAAGTCGCGCATTGATTAGCCTGAACAATTCGCAAATCGACGAATTACACAAACAAGGCAACATTTTGACCGGATTCACAAGATATACAGGATAATAGATCTCGAATTTTTTCAGTCCTATCGTTCTTTTATCCTGTGTAATCCTGTTATCCTGTCAAATAATCAATAGAATAAACGGTAGTCACCTCATGAACGCATCTCCACAAATCTTCACGCTTAGACTGCAACCGAAAACCCTGCGGACAATCGCCATCTGGCTGGCAGCGGGTTTGCTGGTGTACTGGCTATTCACCCTGCTGCCGACCCTGCGTTCGGTTTTCTCGCTCATGGTTTTCGCCTTGTTTCTCGCATTTATTCTCGATCCCGTGGTCAGCTTTCTGGAGAACCACGGCGTGTCGAGATTGCTCGCTACCATTCTGGTTTTTGTGGTTATCATCCTTCTGGCGGTCATGGGATTCAAATTTCTGGCGCCGGCCGTTTCCCAGGAAATTCAGCAGATGAGCTCCGGCGCGCAAGGCGAGGCGCCCAACGGCATGATGCAGCGCATGCAGGAAAAATTTGAGGATGTACCGCTGCTCTCCAATCCCATGGTGCAACAGGAGATCCAGACCAAGGTCAACGAGATCCTGAAGAAGAGCCTGTCCGTGGTGGCGGACTTGCTTTCTGCCGTGGTATCTTTCATCATGCTGGCGTTCATCACGTTTTTTTTCCTGGTGGACGGCCGGCACATGAAACGGCGGGTGGTGAGCTGGGTGCCAAACCGCTATTTTGAAATGGCCCTCATTATATTACATAAGACCGGCGCCCAGCTCGGCCGCTATATCCGCGGCCAGTTGCTGGTCGCGACCATCGTCGGTTCGCTCAGCATTCTGGCGCTGCACTTGCTGGACATTCGCTACGCCTTTTTCATCGGCGCCATGGCCGGGCTGGCGAATATGATTCCCTATTTCGGGCCCATCGTCGGCGCCGTGCCGGCCATTGTCATCGCCTTCATCGATACCGGCTCTGTGTCCGCAGTCGTCAGTGTGGCGGCGGCCTTTGCCGGCATTCAGTTGTTTGAAAATGTCTTCGTCTCCCCGTTCATCGTATCCAAGAGTGTCGAGCTGCATCCTTTGACCATCATCATCGTCATACTCATCGGCGGCCAGCTCATGGGCATCTTCGGCATGCTCCTGGCCGTGCCGACAGCCAGCATCATCAAAGTCACGGCAAGGGAGCTGATTTGGGGATTGCGGCATTACCGGATTTTTAGTTGAGGCTGATTTACCAGGAAGGCTCTAAGGGGGCACTAAGGGCACGAAGGATCGGGAATACAAGGAGTGAGTAAGTTGAAGTGAGGCGGAAGGGTTATTGTTGAAGTTTTGGAGAGCGTTTTTATATGGTTTTTCAGCAGACTTTATGGTTTTTATAATTACGGATGTTTAGATAGCCGTTTTCCGGGGTGTACATAAAATAAATCGTTAAGTTTTTGAAATCGGCTGTTTTCTAACATGTAAAAGTAGCATCCCAATAGACTGCATAACCGCCTGGCTCAATCGTCCATTTTGATCGTTGCTCCGTTGTTGCTTTTAGCAGCCACTCCAACCATTCTACACGTTCCATCGGAATACTCATTTCACGCCATCACTGAGAGATGTCTTGCGAAATACAAAGAGATTTCCATTAGAACCGGAATGGGATGGCATTCGTGCCGGTGTTCTTATGGTAATTGATTTTTGAGTGTACATTAAGCCTGCCTGTACTGAGCTTGCCGAAGTGTCGAAATGCCCGGTTCATTCTAATCAATTAGTGTCTGACCGAAAAGTCCATCTATACCCTTTGCTGTCATTGCGAGGCGTTGTTTGCCGAAGCAATCTCCTGCGTCACAGAGGCAGACTGCTTCGTCCCGCAAACGGTGCGGGACTCGCAGTGATATCTTGCGGTGACTTTTCGGCCAGACACTAATCAACAAAGTTGCGAAGAAAGCTTCTTGAGCAAGACCGTCCCGCAAGGGTCGAGTCGATAGTAACCCACCGGATTTATCGGTGGGAGAGCGTGCCAATCAAGAGGAACGGAGTCCCGCTAGGGACGGATGGTTTTTATCACACTGGCCTGAATGCGAGAATCATTCGTCCCTGCCGGGACTTCATTTGGTTGCATTGCAAATACCCGGGAGTAAAACCCCTGGGCAATTTTCAATCGTCCCTGTCGGGACTGAAGGTTACCGAAGGGTGCAAGTGAACAACCGCCGGAGCATAATTCATCATAGGCATCCCACAGCAACTCAACATCCGCCGCGCCGAAAGCCTTTTGATTTGGTCAAGCTTCATCCGAAATCACCCACACTGGCTGGCTCTGCCAGTAGATGCGAATTCTTTCTCCCCATCACGCTCTGCACCCGTTCTGACAGCAGCAACCAATAGCAATTTTACTGTTTGCGTTTTTGGAGTACTTCGCTTAAATTTGTATGAGTTTTGTTATTCAGTAGCAGGAGTCAAGATTTTATGAGTCAACATCAAATGAGCCTGGATGAGATCAAACGTGACTTGCCAGACTTTCTTCGTAGGGTAGAAGCAGGAGAAACTCTGGTCATTCTCAAATCCGGCAAGCCACTTGCTGAAATCAAACCTATAAAGCGTCGCCTTTCAAAAGTCAGACCCTACGGCCTTTGCGAAGGGGAATTCGTGGTTCCAGAAGATTTCGATGCTCCCCTGCCCGATAACATAATCAAGGAATTTGAGGGACAGTGAAACTTCTCTTAGACACGCATATTTTTCTATGGTATATTACCAAAGACAAACGTCTACCGAAAGCGTACCGCGACAGTATACAGAATATCGACAATCAAGTTTTCCTGAGCGTTGTGTCGGTGTGGGAATCTATTGTTAAGTATCAGCTTGGCAAATTGTCTCTACCCGAACCGCCGGAATCGTATTTGCCGACGCAACGCGCAAGACACGAAATCTCAAGTTTGGACTTAGATGAGGCCAGCGTTTCCCACCTGGCAAGTCTCCCAAATATCCATCGTGACCCTTTCGATCGCATTTTGATTCGTCAGGCAATCGAAAATGGTTTGATACTAATAACCGTAGATGAGAAGATCAGCAAGTATCCGATTCAGATCTTGGGGCTGATGCAACAAATGTAGATTATAAGGATTACCATTAGGTTTACTTTGGGAGAAGTATTATGATAATAAATAGAAAACCAACTCACCCGGGTGAAGTATTGCGTGAGGATGTATTGAAACCACTTGGTTTAACTGTAACGGAAGCTTCAAAACGACTTGGAGTAACCAGGAAAACATTGTCCTTGCTTTTGAACTGTAAATCAGCAATGAGTCCGGGAATGGCAATTCGGGTTGGGAAGGCAACAGGAACAACTCCCGAAAGTTGGTTATACATGCAGGCTAAATTAGATTTATGGTTTGCGAAACAACAGTCAACTGGAGTTGAAATGTTTGACACCCGGTTGCAGATCAACATCACTTGATTTGTTTTTGTTACCTACCAAAGCAAAATTGGCTATACTGGAGCTGACAGTTCATTTCCTTTCTTAGCCTGGATTATTCATAAACCCACGAAATTAACTGTCATTCTCCGAAAAAAACTCGGAACAGGCTGGAGGAATCTTGTTAACAAACAAATTTCGATTTGTGAATAGTTCAGGTTAGAAAAAAAATAGCACATTCGGCAAGCTTATATTTTTGGTCCGCACGCCAAAGAAAGGTCTCAGAAAGTATCCTTTTTGACTGGATTTACAAGATATACAGGATAATGATGCTCCAGGACAACTCCTGTCCTATCTTTCTTTTATCTTGTGTTATCCTGTTATCCTGTTATCCTGTCAAATAATTATGAGAATACGTAACCGAATCTATGAAACAGAGCCCTAAGCTATCGGTTGCATTTCCAAAAGATGGCAAATTTCAATGCCATCGTCGAGTTCATCCCAATAGACTGCATAACCGCCTGGCTCAATCGTCCATTTTGATCGTTGCTCCGTTGTTGCTTTTAGCAGCCACTCCAACCATTCTACACGTTCCATCGGAATACTTATTTCACGCCCATCACTCAGAGAAATACATAGTACGTTATCGGAAAACCGAACGTCGGTTGCTCCGACTTGGTGGGTCAAGTTATTTGCTGAAGTAGGCATTCCACGCCTCCGTCAATTTGGCTTGGTTTCGACGCGTAAGTTTCAAGATGCGATTTAGTTCGGGCTTGTTATAACCCCGATTGTATTCCACAACGACAGGGTAAAGCCAAATCTTAGCTTCATTTTCACCATGAATAACATGCATATGAGGTGGCTCGTTTATATCGGATGAGTAAAACCGAAATTTATACCCTTCGATGAAGATTGTCGGCATTGTGGATTCGTTCCGGTCAAGGCCATAATTATTCTTGAAAATACTTATTATTGCTGAACTTTTCAAGATTAATCTCAAATGCTTGGAGTGGACTGCGTGCCTGACAGCTAATCCCGGTAACCGAACAGTGTGAACCAAGGTGGCGCCATTCTCCGTGGGGCAAGAAAGCCAGGTCGAGAATTTATCTTTGAGCCAATCGATGTTCAGTCTTCGCTTAGACTTTTGGGTTGAAATTAAGAAAAAAAGGTCATACTTTTGGAATGTACTCCCCCGAATACTCAGGACATAGCTTTCACAACAAACTGGACATGATAAAAACGGATTAGATTTCCCACATAGAGATTCGCTTTTATCTTTTACATAGTTTCTCACAGCCCATGAAGTTTTCATAGTTATCAATATCAGCCAAAGGATGCCAGACCATGAAGAAATACGTTTGCGGTCTTTGCTGCCTGGTTCTTTTTTCATGCAAATTCTCTCCGACAGGTACGAATTTTCATGAGATTGATCAGGATCATGATTTTGACCTGCAAATCACTTTGGAGGGCTATGAAGCGCAGGAAAATATCGTTGTTGCGAGACATGTCAGATTTACTTTAAGGCTCGATCCACCCGGCAGAATTCTGCTTGATTCGTTTGCGTTGTTCGGAAACGATACCCTGCAAAACAATGGCAATCCGGCGCAGTTCGATTTTGACTCACTACAATATGATGATGGGGTATACGTATTTACAGTTTTTGTTTTCGTCAAATCAGGTACCGGCAGCTTAGCTGACCGGTTGCGGGTTGAAGGCCTGGTCTTTACAAAATCCTGGCCTGTTCAAATCGACAATGCTGTGCTTTCGCCTGTAGATGCCGTTGCGATCGAGCCGTCAGATCCGGGAACGAGATAAGCGAAAGCATTTCCAGGGGCAGCGAGGAACCTGTTTGCCGGCAAGTCTTCCGAACTCCCAAAAACTATCGTAAAGGCAATCTGTTTGCCTGGACTTACCTTATGCGAGGCCACAAATGACTACACTCTTCAGATTTCTTATCTGCTCGATCCTGGGCTTAGCGTGCTCAGTTGAGGCCCATGCGCAGAACCTGTCCCTGCGGCTGAAGCTCGGTTATAGTTTTCACAACATGAGCGAGCTGAAATCCCTGAACAAGTCTATTTTGAATGTTTATCAAAACCAGTTTGGAATCGACGCTGAAAGTTTTCATTCCTACCCGCCTTATTGGGATTTCCAGATTCAGACTGTGATAATCTTTCCTGATGGCAGGATCGGGGTAGGCGTATTGGGCGGTCTTACCTCAACGGGCAGCCGTATTCACTATTCTGACTATTCCGGTGAGCTGACCAATGATCGGCTCCTGCATCGATATGCTTACGGATTACATTTTGAAA
The DNA here is from genome assembly GCA_964629935.1 of uncultured Calditrichaceae bacterium. GTDB lineage: Bacteria > Zhuqueibacterota > Zhuqueibacteria > Oceanimicrobiales > Oceanimicrobiaceae > CAZVSL01. The sequence continues at coordinate 6,847 of CAZVSL010000253.1, forward strand.
ACCTGCTCAACCCTAAAGGTAAAATCAAGTTCGTGTTCCTGTTTCAAATGTCTGTGCATAAATCTTTCTTGAAGTTCACTGAAGCACTGAGTGTTTTTGAAACCAGCATTGCGGAGTCTCATAAGTTCAAGGTCACCAGTTATGCTCTCACCCCGGGCATAGCCGCTCAGTTTGACCTGTTTCGACCTCTTAGCTTGAGAGTCGAACTAAGCTATGAATATCAATTATACGGCGGTACTTTTCTCTTGAAGAATACACGAAGACCTCCAGTAGAGACTGAATGGGATGGCATTCGTGCCGGTGTTCTTATGGTATTTGATTTTTGAGTGTACATTAAGCCTGCGTGTACTGAGCTTTGCCGAGGTGTCGAAATGCCCGGTTCATTCTAATCAACAAAGTTGCGAAGAAAGTCTTCTTGAGCAAGACCGTCCCGCGAGGGACAAGTCGATAGTAACCCACCGGATTCGACCAGACGAAGAGCATGATTTTAGCGCAGATCCAAACCTATCAGGATAGCCTGGCCAGCTTAAACCAGACCGTGGCCGACATGCAGCAGCAAAACGAGAACTTACATGCTCGTGTTGCTGAAATGGAAGAACAACTGGGCGGCGTCGAGCAGGAGAAGACGGTGTTGGCACAGCGCATGGAAGCCCAGGCAAGAATTCGCGAGCAGTTCGCGGATATCGCCAGGCTGTTCACGCGCGAAGAAGCCAGGACCCTGAGAGACGGCAACGACGTCATCATTCGTCTCGTGGGCCTGAATTTTGCCGTCGGCAAATCGGTCCTCGAGCCGCAATATTTCAGCTTGCTGACAAAAGTTCAGCAGGCCATCCGTACCTTCCCGGATGCCAAAATCACGGTCGAGGGGCATACAGACTCCTACGGCGGCGACGAAATGAACCAGAAACTGTCGGAGGAACGGGCCGGTGCGGTGCGTCAGTATCTCATAGCCAACATGGGATTGAGCGAAACGAAAATCTCGGCAGTAGGGTTTGGCGAAAGTAAGCCCATCGCCAACAACGAGACCGCCGAAGGACGCGCCAGGAACAGGCGCATCGATCTGGTGATTCACCCGCAGCTTCCGGGAACGTACTAAGAAGCTACATGAACCGCCGGCTGCGTGACTCAAGTCTTTGTGTAACATTGGGTAGGTTATCTGGAGCTGAGCTCGCGCAGCCGGTGCTTAAATACTATCAAAAGCCAATCCAATGACTAACGCACTTCTGCAATCACAAAGTGTAAAACCACAGGAGAATTTTACCATGGCAGACAGAAAAGCTTATATTGACAAGCTCAACGCGTAGCTCAAACAGTGGGAAGCGGAAATCGCCAAACTCGAAGCTAAGGCTGGCGCAGCAAGAGCCGACGCCAAAGCTGACTATCAGAAGCAGATCGAGGAGCTACGCAGCCAAAAACAGGAAGCGCAGACTCGTATCAAGGAAATTCAGGAAGCCGGAGAAGATGCCTGGGAAGACCTGAAAGAAGGTACCGAGAAGGCATTTGATACCATGAAAAATGCTTTGAGTAGCGCCTTATCTAAGTTCAAGTAATCTTGTTTGCAATAACCGGAATGAGCGCAGTCCCGGCAGGGACGGATGGTTTTCATCGTACTGGCTTTAATGCGAGAATCATTCCTCCCTGGCGGGACTTTGTTTTGCTGCATCAAATACCCCCGCGCAATTCTCAATCGTCCCTTGCGGGACTGAAGTTAAGAGAAGCCCATGTATCGGATGCTGAGCGGAAATTCAT
>CAZVSL010000254.1:0-8591 GCA_964629935.1 uncultured Calditrichaceae bacterium
CGTCATCGACATGTTCTGCTACCGCCGGCACGGCCACAACGAGGGCGACGAGCCAAGCTACACCCAGCCGTTGATGTACAAGAAGATCGATGAGCATCCTTCCGTGCAGGAAATCTACAAAGACATTTTGATCAGAAAGGGTGTAGTTAGTGCAGAGGAGGTGGATAAGTTTGAGAAACAGATTCGCTCCGAAATGGATGATGCATACAAGATAGCACAGAAGGAAGATTTGAAATTTGAGCCGGATGTACCGCTGGCTATTCCTCAGGAAGTTATCGATAAAGCGCAACCCCGCGCCGGCGGCACCGCGGTCGATATGTCACTGCTGCGGCAGGTGGTGGATGCGCTTACCGATTTTCCCGGCGGATTCAAGGTTCATCCCAAGCTTGCACCGCAGTTTAAGAAGCGCAAGAAAATGTTGTACGAAGAAAACAAGATCGATTGGGCATTTGCCGAATCCCTGGCTTTTGGCACCTTGCTCTGCGAGGGCACTTCGGTTCGACTAAGCGGTCAGGACAGCACGCGCGGCACCTTTAGTCAGCGACATCTTGCGTTGGTCGATCTGTCTACCGGCGAGGAGTATCTGCCGCTGAACAATATCATGCCGGACCAGGCTCGCTTGCTGGTCTACGACAGCCTGCTTTCGGAAGAGGCTGTGCTCGGTTTTGAGTTTGGCTATTCTGTCGCCGACCCGCTCACACTGGTGATGTGGGAGGCGCAATTTGGCGATTTTGCCAACGGCGCCCAGGTTATCATAGATAATTTCATTGTGGCCTCGGAGGCAAAATGGCAGCAGCCCTGCGACCTGGTCTTGCTGTTGCCGCACGGCTTTGAGGGGCAGGGACCGGAACACTCCAGTGCACGTCTGGAGCGCTTCCTGATCTTGTGCGCCGAAAACAATATGCGGGTGTGCAACTGCTCCACGCCGGCGCAATACTTCCATATTCTGCGCCGGCAGATGCGTGACGCCAAACGCAAGCCACTGGTCCTGATGACACCCAAGAGCTTGCTGCGCCATCCGCGCGTCGTCTCCACAGCAGAAGAATTAACCGATGGCCAGTTCATGGAAGTCGTGGATGATACGACCATCGAGGATAAGAAGAAAGTAACCCGCGTGCTGATGTGCAGCGGCAAAATCTACTATGAGTTGCTGGAACACCGCGAGAAAGAAAGCCATGACAATGTCGCCATCGTCAGGCTCGAGCAATTCTATCCCTTTCCCGAAGAAGAATTGCAAGAAGTGCTGGCAAGCTATGCCAACGCCAAAGATTTTATCTGGGTTCAGGAAGAACCGAAGAATATGGGCGCCTGGCTCTTCCTGCGCTGCCGCGTCAACATGCCACTGCCGGACGGTAAGGAGCTGAAGTACGTTGGCCGGCGCGAGTATTCCAGTCCGGCACACGGTTCCCTGAAGAAGCATACGGAGCGTCAGAAGCGGCTGGTGCGCGAGGCGTTTGAGTAGAAAGTTTATGTATCGGATGGCTTGGGGCCCATCAGAAAGAACGAGAGTGATCACACTATTCCAAACGGAGATAATCATGTTTGATTGTAGTATTTGCGGATCACATGAAGCAGTAGGAAAACTGGTCAGCGAGGTTTGCCAGATCAATGGCCAACACGTTCCGGCAAATGTGGCGACATGACTTTCAGCCGCGAGACAATTTTCGCGGTATCCCAATCATGGATAAGCGTAAGTATGGAAAAGTAATCTGCTAATACGCCATTCCTCAACCTGACACTTTCTGGCGTGCATCTGCGACGATCTTTCCCAGTTCTTATGCTGTTTTGTTGTCGATCTATTCTTCGCCACATTGGGTGTAAATCCCAGCCTGTACATTGCGCACCACGACCACCCCTGTCCCAAAATCCACGCTATACGTGGTTTTACCGGGTTTCTTTCGCCCGCCGCATTCCGGGAAAATACTATTCCACAACCCGAATCAAAACGTCATCTGTTGTCCAACCTTGTGTGGAAATTGGCTGCTCAGCGGGTGCCGCAGGCAATACCGATATGCCGCGCTTGGTTAAACGATTCACCTCGCGTTTGAGTTGATCAATGATAGCCTGCGCAACATCCACTGCGCTGGCGGCCAGACTGCTAAAGTCATTTGACGCCGAAGAGAGCGCTTCGATGGTCAATGGCGTTGTCGTAGCGATTGCTTTAACGAGTTCTGGTCCGGCCGGTCCGCTGACCTGGAGCTGGTACAGTTTTTGGGCCGGCATCTCGTAAACGGTGCCGGCCTTCAAGAAATTGTCTTCTACATAAATGTTAGGGAAAAGGACAGTCACGTTTCCTGCAGGGTCAAAGTCGAGTAGATAAACATAAGCGTCATGATCTACGGTGACCGTAAAGGCTATCTCCTCACCGATGCCAATCTCATCATAATCCTTACCATTAACCTGAACATCCACCTTGAACGGGGGATTGGGATTTCGTAGACTCGTCAGGAGTTTTACAGCAAACAGATTTTCCAGTAGCGGCTTTGTTACAACAGCCAGGCTATCCAAATCATGAATGTAAATATCCGGCAAGCGGTGCTGGTTTCGATAAGGAGTTATGGACACGGACTTCGTGGTTTGATCGACTTCAAACTCCACATCATGAAATTCTTCATTGCGGACGAGCTGCGCGAAGTCAAGGTGAGCCAGGCTTTGGCGCGCCTTGTGCACCAGGGATGAGTCCCCCACAACCGCCAGACGGAGTTTAGATTGCGGAACGAAATGAAACATCTCCACCAATCGGTCACCGATTTCGACACTGCCTTGCACGAGTGAGCCAATCGCTGTGTGCCCGCTGATTTCGGTCAACCGAATTGCATTCGGTTCGTTATCAATTGATCTTTCGGTCGTCTCAAAGATACTCCCGCGCACAAACTGTACCGCACCGATCGCCTGGATGGTCACTTCATCATCATGAACGGCTATCACTTCGGCATTGGCCTGGGCTGTTAGATGGGTTAAGGTATCCTGTGTTGTGGAATCAGGTTGTGCGGACGGTTTCTGGCTTAACATGAGAAAGGGATTGTGGGCGGGGCCTTCGAGCAAGGGAGTCTGGCCAAATCCATTATTCTCCAGATCCGCACAAACGAGGTCATTCATAGCCTTGTAGGTGAACTGGTTGTTCTTGTCCAACCATGCCTGTCGCAACAAGTAGTATGTCAGCGCGCCCATGTTTGGATTTGCTGCTTTGCTGGCGGGTGATTCTTGCATGAGGAAGGGGTAATCAACAGCGATTTGATCCGGCTGGGCTGCGCTCAAGACTAATGCGTCCACAAACTCTTCGGCGGTGGCATCGCCATTGGTTTTGGGCGGGTTCGGAGCCTCCTGCTCGTCTTCCACTTCAAATTCTCTGGCTGCAATGCGTCGTGCCCGCGCCACACCCCGGGTGCCTGTGCCGGAATGACAGGCGTCGAGAATTACGATGACATCCGGTGTGTTTATTCTGTTAATCAATGCAGCGAGATCATCATCGACGAGCAGGGTACTGATGGTTTTGCCATCGTAAGGCACAAAAGCTTCGTCGCGTTTGTCCGGTTCGTCGCGGCTGTAATCTGTAACTTGCGTGCCGTGACCGGTAAAGTAGAACAAAGCCAGATCGCCTTCTTGTACCGGCGCAATCAGCCGGCGCTCAAATGCAGCGATGATATTGCTGCGTGTCGCATCCTTATCCTGCAAAACCTTGATGTTTTCAGAATTGAATCCATATTTGTTGATGAGCAGATCGCGAAATGCCGGGATGTCATTCTTGGGGCCGAGTAATCTGTATGACTCATAGATGTGGTCTCCAACCCCGACCAAAAGTGCGTGTTTTTCTTGTGAGTAGCCCCGGGATGCAAAAAGAAGCGTCCATAAGATCATAATCTGAACGTTTCGTTGTAACATGGTATGACTCCTGATGGTTAGACGTGGCGCAAGCGTCTCGCTTGCGTTTGGGAGAGCTGCTGTAACCCTGACAGGGTTCTGAACCCTGTCAGGGTTTGTCAATAATCTGGGCTGACATTTTTTCCATTGATTATTTTGAACATAAATGCTACTTTTTCAAAGAATCTAATAAGGATGAGCTATGCAGACTATAACCATCGAGTTACCCGATGAATTGATTGCGTTAGCCGGACTCAAACGAGATCAGCTTTCTCACGAAACGCTCAAATTGGTTGTTTTGGAACTTTATCGTGAGGAGCTCATCTCTTTGGGAAAAGCTGCTGAGATGTGTGGCGTTTCCATAGCTGAGTTTATGGAGTTTTCGGCGGCTCGTCAGGTATCGCTGCATTATGGCGAATCTGAATTGCAACAAGACCGAGAGTATTTCGAGAGCTTGCGATCGTGATTGTTGTTTCAAACACCTCTCCCATTATCAGCCTTGCCAAAATTCAACAACTTGAACTGCTAAAGCACCTCTTTGCTGAAGTATTGATTTCGAGTCAGGTGTACTCAGAGTTAGTTGCGCAACCAGACAAAGTACCTGACATTAGCTCAGTTCCATGGATCAAAGTCCACAAACTTGCTGATGAGACCCTATTGGTACAATGGCGCAAACAATATAGCCTGGGCCGCGGTGAACTTGCTACCATTTTACTTGCCAAAGCGCTCTCTGCCGATTTAGCCATCATTGATGAAAAGAAAGCTCGCCAGCTTGCCCAGAAAGAGAGTCTATTTGTAATTGGTACTCTTGGCATATTGGAAGAATCCTATCGCCGCAAACGCATTCATGATTTACGAATGTGCTATGAAAGTCTCCTTTCCACGGGCACGTATATCGACCGGCGTTTGCTAAACATCAGCCTGAGAACATTTGGCTTGCCAGAGCTGCAGTAATCCTGACGGGGTTCTGAACCCTGTCAGGGTTTTCTTATCACGGATTGACCTCCACCAATGGCAACTCATTGCTAAATTGTCCCTTCAGCTCCGGATGCTGTCTGCCCTGCGTCGCTTTCGGGACGGTAACATAAAGATAGTCAAAGGCCTCCCTCAGTGTAACGATTTGATCTTTGTTGGTGTCGGCATGGCCGTTCAGGCCGCCGAGCAGATAATAGGTAAAGACGCCGCCATTCCATTTCTCGTCTTCAAAGCTGGCTTCGTTGGCGCTGGAGGCGGAAAGAATGGCGATGCCATCGGAAGCCTGCGCCAGTTTGGAGAGCAGCCGATTGACCTCGCTGAAGGTGATGCCGCGCTGGGCCATGAGAATGCCGGAGCCCAGGTCGCCGGAGTGGCAGGCGTCGACAATGAAGAGAATTTTCTTGGCCCTGGAGCGATCGATGATTCTTTGGATGTCGCTCTGGGAGAGTCCGGTAGCGACCAGGTTGCTGATATATGTATCATGCATCAGGAAATTGATCTCGCCGGTGTCGGCATCCGGCAGCCCGTGTGTGGCAATGAAGATGACCACCAAATCCTGCGCAGACGCCACTTTGACTGTCTGTGCCAGTGATTGTATCACCTCAGCACGGGTGGCCGTCTCGTTTATCAGCAAAGTAGCCTGGGTCTTTGGGAGCCTGGCGCCTTTCGCGGAACGGTAGAATTCATAAAAACTCTCGGCATCGCTGGCGGCATAGCTGAGATTGAGCGACGGGTCTGCAAATTTTGAGATGCCGACGGAGAATAGCCAGATTCTGGGCATTGTTTGAGGTGGCGGTGCCGGTGCCTGTTGTGTCGGTGGTGGCTCAATCCTGTCGGCAATCTCTTCTTCTATATTGCCGACAGGTTCAAAGAGTGTAGCGTCTGTGGCAGACCGGCGCGTGAGGCGATAGGTTTTGCCCGTGCTGTTTCCGCTTCTGTCCATTGCCACGAATTCGAGCTGCCTGCTTCTGCCGGGGGTAAGCTGACGTAGTTTGACGCCAAAACGCTTCTCCGTATAATCGCCGCGCAGCGGGATGTTCTGACCGTTGATTTTCAGCATGAAGACTTCCTGGTCATCTTGTACAAAACCGGATATCAAGATGCCGTCGGCTTCTGTTATGACGCGAGTCTCCTGCATATCCTTGCCCGAAGCGACCACACCCGCTAATTGCGTGAAGTGAATGATGGGCGGTTCCGTGTCCGGTTTAAGCTCGCGCAATGGGCCGGGTGGGCTGTAGCCGATGGTAGTGTTTTGGGCGAATGTGGTGCTGGCGATTAGCAGCACTACCCCTGTCAAAAAATTTACAAGTTTGTAGCTCATGGCTTCCTCCTCGCGTTCGTGTCTGTGGCAGACACACCAACCCTGGACAGGGTTTGGAATCCTTTTCAGGGTTTCCTAATGCAACAAGATCATCTTTCTTGTCAATATCGTGGTTGCGAAACGAATCTGATAAATATAGATGCCACCGGCAACTGGCTTGCCGTACTTGTTTCGACCATCCCAGATCGTAGTATGATAGCCGGGTGTCTGCGGCTCGTCGTCGAGCAATGCTCTGACTTCTTCACCGAGCAGGTTGTAAATTTTCAATGTCACGGTTGATGCTTCTGGCAAACTATAGCGGATTGTTGTCGCCGGGTTGAAAGGATTTGGGAAATTCTGGAACAGCTCGAACTCATCTGGAACCTGAGTGAACGGTTCGATTCTTTCTTCTATGAATAAACGCTTGCCAACAACCAGTTTCAAACGCTTTGCTTGCTCGTGCGGTAAAGCAACAAAGGAGTATTCAGGGTTGTCTCTTAAATTCTGCGTCACGTCCACGGCATCATCTACCAGCCAGACCTCAAATATCTGTGGTATTTTCTCAAGGCCGGCAAAGCTCAATGAGACAACGTCCCTGATATTGCTTTTGACTTCGAAGTCCCACGTGTCTCCGTCAATAGGCTCAGGTCGGACATCTGTCGAGTACAGGCTCGTCAGCGTTTGCCAATCCCTGTGCGGAAAGCAAACCATCACATATTCACCAATCGGTGGCGGCTCGGCTTGATCTAATTCATCCCAACTCAGATTCGCGTCAACAGAGACGGCTGCAAAATTGTGAGTATCTCGCGCCTCCTGACATTGCGCAAGAATCTGGATCGACCACAGAAAACGCTCATTCAACGAACCAGATTGCTTGCTTACTTCACTCGATGATGGAGACAAATCCGGGTTGACGATAACCTCGTCGGATGCAATAGCATCGATGGCATAGCCTTCAAATGGTTGGATCAGCTCAGTCTGATTTAGGGTTCGCCAACTACCCTCGTAAGTCCAAAGAGTCAAAGAACGCCCGCTGCTCAGTCTTAATTTGTCAACCGGAATTGGAAAGTTGAACGGATTGCCCACCATATTCCAGTCAGCAACCAGTGGAATGGAGAACTCCTGATTCGTGACATTGGATTGTCCCGGACCGCTGTCGATTTGTTTTCCGGCATCTTTGACAATTAGGAAGAAGGCTTTGCCCGGCGTGAAATTTCGGTTCGTTGGTAATTCAGGTAATTCAACCCAGTTTTCATCTTGCCAGTCATACAAGCGCCACTTCGTGCTGTCGTATCTACCCAAATTATCTTCAAGGACAGCCGCTGGAGATCTTTGGTCTAAATCCAGTGGCATGGAGATCATACGATAGGCCGACTGCTCTGAGCCGTTTGGTTGGTTGCCAGGTTTTTGAACCCCCGGATCGGCGACAGCCACTTGGATTGACAAAACTCCTGAGTCTGGCTCTCTGTCCTTATAACCAGCGACATCGGTGGCCTCGACGTAATACTCTACTCCACGGCTCGTAATGAAATCTGCTGGTATGTTGCCTTGAAATGAACCGCTGGAGTGAGTCATATCAGTTTCCTGAAAAGTCAATTCACCGCCTCTTCGATATTTCAGAATGGCCGAGACATTGTGCACATCTTCATCTGTGATGGTTACTTCAATCGCAATATTTGTGTTGTCGGGCTGCTGGAGCACGGGAGTATGATTTATGGCTGGCAACTGGTTCGTGGTATCGGGATTAAGCGTGAAAGTATATCCGCTTGATAGCGAAAACTGCCCACTGTTTGCTCTCCCGACTGGTGAGGGCTGTCCTCCAATTGATGCACTCATAGAGAAGTCACCTGCTTGTGAAGCACCACCAGTATTGCTTTGCTCAGACGATTCGATAACAGTCTGCGCGAAGGCTTGTGCGAAAGCAGGCGTACCTGCCAAACCCAAGATCAGGAAAAATCTTGTTAGCATGAGATTTCCTTACGATTGGCGGTTAGCGATTGTTGGCGGCAGACGAATAGAGCAATTCACCCTTCTTGAAATCGTTGTTGACTCCCTTTTCTTCCTCCACGACGATCGGGTTCTCTCTGGCGTTCTCATCATTTCTCACAGCGTAAACAATCCAACTAAATTCCTGCTCTGGGTTGCCGTCTTCCGTTGTCTTCACGACGAATTGGTTGTTCTTAATTTCACCATCTAAATACAAAGGCGACCAGCCGTTTACACAAGTAAGGTTAATTTCCCTTCCTTTTGGATGATTTAATGCGTCAAAAGTTTTGGGTAATTGAATGGTTATCTCCCCGCTCTCCAATTGTGCTTGGCCTTTGTAGATTTTCAGCGCATCTGAGGTCGCTTTAGTGATCACCTCGATTTTTTTTAACCTTCTCTCTGTTTCTAAAATGGCAGTATTTTGTGACTCAATAATGCTCTGTTGCTCTTTCATGCCCTCGATTAGGAC
>CAZVSL010000255.1:0-5156 GCA_964629935.1 uncultured Calditrichaceae bacterium
GTAGGCAGTGGCAGTAGGCATTGGCAGTAGGCAGTGGCAGTAGGCATTGGCAGTAGGCAGGGGCAGTGGCAGTGGCAGTAGGCAGTGGCAGTGGCAGTAGGCAGTGGCAGTAGGCAGTAGGCAGTGGCAGTAGGCAGTAGGCAGTGGCAGTAGGCAGTGGCAGTAGGAGGTCGGTGTGAAATTTAGGTCCAGTTTTCGATTTGTAGTCCGGGGATGCGGGAGAATTCATTAACATTGTTGGTTACGAGAATAAGATTCAATGCGCGGGCATGAGCAGCGATCAGTAAATCCATGGCGCCAATCGGTTGTCCCTTCTTCTTCAACGTAGTTCTGATGTTACCGTAATGACGCGCAGCATTGGCATCATAAGAAAGGACGGACAAAGGCGCAAGGAAGCGCAGAAGTGCGACGCGATTGCTTGTTTTTCGCTGGCTCTTTTCAACACCATATTCCATTTCACTCACCGTAATCGAGGAGATGGATACATCCGTAATCGATTTTGTTTGCAAGCGTTGCAATACCCGTATAGGGTTTCTTCTGATAATGTAAATACAGATGTTTGTATCGAGCATGTATGTCACGTCAAGTCCTCTCTGACCTGCAGCTCTGGCTGGCTTCGATTCTCCATGAAATCGTCGGAAAACTCGTCCAGGCTGCCAAGCAATGAGGCCCATGAGTTATCCTTTGGAATGAGCATGACGACATTTTGGAATTTCTTGATAAAGACCTCGGAGCCTTCGAGACGAAATTCCTTTGGCAGACGTACCGCTTGACTGCTTCCGCTCATGAAGATCTTTGCTGTTTTCATTGGGTATCCTCTCTTAATTATGTCACTGTATATATGAATATATATATAACTTGTTTAAGTTGTCAACCCTTTTTAGCACGATTCTGGAGAATACGGAAAGGAGCATAAATACATGCTGAAGAATTACCTGCGAATCGCCTTGCGAAATCTACACAAGAGAAAAGGCTTTGCCTCGATCAACATCGCCGGATTGGCAATTGGGATGGCGTCTTTCATCTTCATTGCGCTGTTTGTACAGGATGAGCTTTCCTACGATGATTTCCACGCCAAAGGTGATCGCATTTACCGCATTGCCGGCGAGTATGATCAGGGCGGCGACAGCCGCAATCGCAGCGCCATGACTACTTATGTTATGAAACGGTGGCTGGACGCCTCCTTTCCGGACATCCAGAGTACTGTGCGCCTCGGTTTCGGCAACGGTTTGGTGAGGTACGAAGACAAGAAATTCCAGGAAAAACAACTGATGTTTGCCGACCCGGCCTTCTTCGATATGTTCAGCTTTGAGCTGATTCAGGGCGATCCGACAACCGTGATCGACGAGCCTAACAAGATGGTAATTTCCGAGACAATCGCAGGCAAATATTTGGGCGAGCAGGACCCCATCGGCAAGATCATGGAAATTGACGAAACGGCGGTGACGGTTGCCGGCGTCATGAAGCCCATGCCGCATAACAACCATTTTCACAGCGACTTTGTCATCTCCATGCAAACCGCGGAGCCACTCTATCCGAAATGGGTTTTGACCAATGCTACCGGCATCAGCCATTACACCTATGTGGAACTGAAGCCAGGCGTCAAGCCTGAGGACATCGAAAAGCAGCTCGCCGATTTTATGTTGACGAAGGACAAAGAATTCGCTGAAAGTCGTACCTACTTTTTGCAGCCGATGCAGGACATCCATCTCCACTCCGATCTCACCAGCGAAATCGAGGCCAATGGTGACATCATGTATATTTATGTCCTGTCGGTGGTGGCGCTCATCATCTTGCTCATGGCCTGCATCAACTATATGAATCTGAGCATCGCCGGTTCTGCCAGCCGCACGAAAGAGATCGGCATCCGCAAGGTCGTGGGGGCGGGCAGGCGGCAGTTGATCGCGCAATTTCTGGGCGAATCTGTCATCCTCGCGTTCTTGGCGCTTATCCTTTCTGTTATCGTTGTTGAGGTGGCCCTTCCTTTCTTCAACGCCCTGGCAGGCAAATCCATTCAAACAAGTATTATCCAGAACATGCCGTTTTTGCTGGGACTGTTGCTGCTGTCGATCTTTATTGGCGTGCTGGCCGGTAGTTATCCGGCCCTGTTGCTATCGGGACTAAAGTCAGTTCATACGCTAAAAAGCAAATTTGTGAAAGTCGGACGCGATGCGAAAACTTTGCGCAAGGGATTGGTCGTCGTGCAGTTTGCTGCCTCTGCCGGCCTTCTGGTAAGCACCCTTGTGATTTATCACCAACTCACCTTTATGCAGAATAAGAAGCTTGGTGTCAATCCGGAGATGGTCCTGGTAGCGCCATTCCAAACAGACGAGATTGCCGATCAATTTGTGCAATTGCGGACCCGCTTGCTGCAAAATCCCAATGTTCTGGAAGTGGCTGCCAGCAACAATCAATTGACTTCGCGGGTAGCGCACTGGCGGGAATACGAGCTGGAGGGGCAGGATGAGCCGGTCATGCTGCCGACCATGGTGGTGACGCACGATTTCTTCAGGACGTTGCAAGGTGAGTTTGTGGCCGGACGAGACTTCAATCGTGATTTCCGGACGGATACCAATGAAGCGTATATTTTGAACGAAGCAGCGGTGCGATTCTTGGGATTGGATTCGCCGGTAGGCGCCGCGCTGACCGGCAGGATTTTCAACGGCAGTAACTGGTCGGAAAAGCAAGCCAGGATCATCGGTGTGGTGAAGGATTTTCATCTGGCTTCGCTACATCGGGAAATTCAGCCAGTCGTGTTTTCTCTGAGCACGCCTCAGACTACCCCATTGAACTATATAGCCATCCGACTTAGCAGCCACAACGTGGCAGCTACCCTGCGGGAGATCGAGGACATTTGGCACAGTCTTGCGCCGGAACGGCCCATGCTATACACTTTCATGGAGCAAGGCGTGCGCCAGCTTTATCAGGCTGAAGCGCGTTTCCTGCAAGTGTTTCTGTCATTTTCAGTACTTGCGATTGCCGTGGCCTGCCTGGGATTACTCGGGATCTCGCTTTACTCGGCTGTCGAGCGCACGAAAGAGATGGGCATCCGTAAAGTACTGGGGGCTTCGACCGCCAACATTTTGCGCTCGTTTGGCACTGATTTCCTCAAACTGGTGCTGGTGGCCAACGTTCTCGCCTGGCCTGTTGCTTACTATTTCATGCAACGCTGGCTGGAGAACTTCGCTTACCGAATCGATATTGCCTGGTGGACTTTTGCCCTGGCCGGCGGTCTCGCACTGTTAATTGCGTTGGTTACTGTGAGCTGGCAGGCGATACGGGTTGCGCTGGTCAATCCGGTTGAATCGTTGAGATATGAATGAATCCAGTAGACAGTAAACAGTTATTATTCCAATGAATCACTGCTAACTGAAAAAGTTATGCTAAAAAACCACCTGAAAATCACCCTGCGATCATTGAGTAGAAGCAAGGCCTATGCTTTCATCAACATCGCTGGATTGGCATTGGGATTGGCCTGTTGCCTGCTGATCATGCTATGGGTGCAGGATGAACTCAGTTACGATACCTTTCACAAGAACGCCGAGAGCATCTACCGGCTCGTGGATGTACGCCAGAGGGGAGACCACAAGGTAGAGTATCCGAGCTTGCCCTTTGGCGTCACGCCTGCTATCCGGACAGAGTTTGGTAGTGAAGTTACGCCGGTGCGCTTTTTCCGGTATTCTACAATCGTGCCGCTTATAAGCTATAAAAACAAAACCTTCTATGAAAAGCGCTTCTTTTTTACTGACTCAACAGTTTTTAATGTCTTCAGCTTTCCGTTTGTCTTGGGTGATCCGAAAACCGCTTTGACCCAGGCACATTCAGTGGTTCTCACCCGGGACATGGCGCACAAATATTTCGGAGATAAGAATCCCATCGGCAAAACCCTGCGGTTTGAAAACCAGATCGATTTCAAGGTCACCGGTGTGATTGAGAATGTCCCACGAAATTCGCATTTTCATTTCGATTTCTTAGCCTCGTTGCTGGGCATGGAAACCGTGTTGCGCGCAGTTGGTACGCCCGTCGGTTGGCTACAGAGTATGTACTGGAACCCCTGCCACACCTACGTTTTGCTGTCCGAAAATCTCACACAGGCGAAGTTTGAAGCCGGCATGCAGGAAATTGTGGATAAGTATTATCCGGAACGGTTCAGGCAATCGCAGTCTTTCTATACACAGCCCCTGCTGGATATTCATCTACGCGCGAGTTTAGGTGAAGAGATGGAACCGCAGGGAGACATCACTTATGTGTATATCTTTACAATTGTGGCCCTGTTCATTTTGGTTCTCGCCTGCGTCAATTTCATGAATTTGTCCACAGCCAGAGCTTCCATGCGAGCGAAAGAAGTGGGACTCCGCAAAGTACTGGGGGCATTTCGTCTTCAGCTTGCACGCCAGTTTCTGGGCGAAGCCATCATATTTAGTACACTCGCACTCTTGCTTGCTCTGGTAATGATGGAAATGGCTCTGCCGTTGTTCAACACCATCACGGACAAAAAGTTGAGCGTGGATTATCTCGGGAATTGGCACTTTGTGTTAGTACTGGCGGGCATCGTTCTGCTTGTCGGATTCTTTGCCGGCAGTTATCCGGCACTCTTTCTTTCACGCTTTCATCCGGCTACAGTCATGAAAGGTGACCCGATTTCTGCGGCTGGTAGTAATGTCTCCTTTCGTAAGGCATTGGTAGTTTTTCAGTTTAGCATTTCCATCATGCTGATTGTTGGTACCCTTGTCGTTTCTAATCAACTGGATTTTCTGCGTAATAAGAAACTCGGTTTCCAGAAAGAACAGAGACTGGTGCTATCCCTGCGCGGCCTGCCTTTGCGCGAGCGGCCCAATGCCTTCAAGACCGAATTGCTCAAACTTTCGGGAGTAGAAGGAGTCACTGTAGCGTCTGATTATCCCGGCGGCTTGATCAATGTATACCCCTTCTTCGCAAAAAGTAAAGACGAAGTACAGCGGTTCGACTTTCCGGCCTTCTTTTCCGACCATGATTTTGTATCCGTGATGGGCATGGAGCTGCAAGCAGGGCGCACGATTTCTCCAGAACTTGCCACCGATTCAACAGAAGCATTTATCTTGACAGAGGCTGCCGTGCAGAAACTGGGGTGGGACACTGCGGTTGGCAAGCCGTTCCGGTTTGGTGACGACCGCACC
>CAZVSL010000255.1:5166-8582 GCA_964629935.1 uncultured Calditrichaceae bacterium
GTAGTGGAGGATTTCCACTTCTCATCGTTGCGTCAGCAGGTGCAGCCGGCCGTAATCCATGTCTGGCCGTTTTGGTATGAGTACATGTTGGTAAAGGTTCACCCAGAAGACATGTCTGAGACCATCGCCGACATCGGGCAGGTTTGGGCAGAATTCAGTCATGGCAGACCGTTCGACTATTTCTTTCTCGACGATACCTGGGATGCGCTCTATCGCAGTGAGCAGAAACTGAGCCAGGTATTTCATAGTTTCAGCGGGCTGGCAATTGTCATCGCCTGTCTGGGCTTGTTTGGGCTGGCCGCATTTGAAGCCTCTCAGCGCATAAAAGAAATCGGTATCCGTAAAGTCCTCGGTGCTGCCATTCCAAATCTTGTCGCGCTATTGTCGAAGGACCTCGTCAAACTGGTCTTGCTGGCCAATCTCGTTGCCTGGCCGCTGGCCTATTATGCTGCCACGCAATGGCTCAATGGCTTCGCTTATCGCATTGATATAAGCTTGTGGGTTTTTGCTCTGGCAGGCGGCCTTGCGGTGTTGGTCGCCATTGTAACTGTGAGTACGCAAGCAATTCGGGCGGCGCTTGCGAATCCGATTGAGTCGCTTAGATATGAGTGACAGTGAAAATAGCTGCACTCGCGTCAAGGATATAGGTCATCGATTTCTAGCCACTCGAATCAGCTTTGTCGGTGAGGTTAGCTTGAAGTTGCCAGGTTCCTGGCGTTGTGTTGCAGCAATTCGACATGGTCACGTCTTCGGCTCTTTGAACTAAGCGGCACATCCAGACAAACCGCCAAAAGACATGGATTGTAGCTCATAAACACCTATTGACCGAAGTTAAAGTCTGATGTTCACTGTTCACTATTAAACCGTCAAAAAATCATGCTAACCAACTACCTGAAAATCGCACTGCGAACCTTCCGCAGAAGCAAAAGCTACGCCCTGATCAATGCAATCGGTCTGGCCGTTGGCATGGCTTGTTTTCTGCTGATTTTGCTTTACGTGCGCAACGAATTATCTTATGATCGTTTTCATGAGAACCATGCACGCATCTATCGCATGGGACAGGAAATCCGGCGAGATGATGATGTCAGGTTTTCTGCGCATACACAGGCGCCGCTTGGCCAGGCGCTGGAACGCGATTTCCCGGAAGCGGAAAAGGTGGTCCGTTTCTGGCGAGCGTTTCGACCGGTCATCCGCTATAAAAAGGATGCGTTTCGTGAAACCGCTTTTTACTTCACTGATCCGGCGGTATTTGAGACTTTCTCATTCGAGCTGTTGCAGGGCGATCCTGAGCGCGCATTGGCATCCCCTAACCGGGTTGTGCTCACGGAAACTGCGGCGAGGCGGTTGTTTGGCGATACGCCGGCCGTGGGGCAGGTGCTTTGCTATGAAGGCTATCCTGCTGGTGAGCGCGAGCTGATCGTCAGCGGCGTGATGCGGGATTTGCCAGCGAATTCGCAGTTCCGGTTCGATTATCTCGCTTCTCTGGTTGGCGTGCAAACCGAAGCAGACAACTGGGGCTCGCGCAAACCCATCTGGACGTACATTCTGCTGGCGCAAGGCACGGGCTCGAGTGAGCTTGAAAACAAGCTTGACGAATATGTCGAACCTCACTATCCTGCCACCAGCTCAGACTATCGTCTTCATCTCGAGCCGCTTACCGACGTGCATCTGTTTTCGCGCTTTTCCGGCGGTTTTACAGCGGGCAGCGACATCAATTCGGTATATCTCTTTTCGGCAATCGGGTTTTTCATTCTGCTCATCGCCTGCGTCAACTTCATGAATCTGGCCACGGCGCGGTCGATGAAACGGGCGCGGGAAGTCGGTTTGCGCAAAGTGCTTGGCGCACACCGGGCGCAATTGGTAAAGCAGTTCCTGGGTGAGGCCGTACTACTCACGCTCGTCTCACTGCTGTTGTCCTTGTTGCTGTTGGAGTTGCTTCTGCCCGCGTTCAATTCGGAATTTGAGACGGCACTACAGCTCCGCTATTCTCAGGACGGTGGGTTGTTTTTGTTCCTGCTCGGTACCACTGTGATGAGCGGTCTGTTGGCGGGTACTTATCCCGCATTCTTTCTTTCTCGCTTTCAACCGGCAAAAGCGCTGCGATCCAGGGTGACAACGCAGGCAGGAGGTGTAAACTTGCGCAAAGTTTTGGTCGTGTTTCAGTTTGTCATCTCAATCGTGTTGATAGTGGGAACCCTGATAGTACAACGTCAACTCGAGTATGTGAAAAATAAGACCCTGGGATTCGACAAGGAGCTGATTGTAGTCTTGCCGCACAGCGATAACGAAGCGCCGTTGTTAGATGCTTTGTCTGCAGACTCCAGGATCAGAGCCGTGTCCGTATCGCAACGGGTGCCGGTCAATGAGATCAACTCTGACGGCCGCACTGTGAGGTTGCCGCATCTGCCCGAGCCTGTGAGAGTGGAGAGTTATATCGTGGACGATCGCTTTCTGGTTGCCTATAAGATGACTGTTGTCGCTGGCCGCAATTTTTCACGCGAGATGGCCTCGGATACGGCGGCCTTTGTTATCAACGAAACGGCTGCAAAGGTATTCGGCTTCCGCTCCCCGCACGAAGCACTCGGTCAGCAATTGACCTGGACTGGCTATAAGCAGGGTCGCGTCATCGGCGTGGTGGAAGACTTCCACACCACCTCACTGCATGAAGCTATCGCGCCGACGGTGCTGCTCATGCTGCCCGGCGAGCAGTGGTGGCGTACCTTCATCTCTGTGCGCATTCAGCCGGGCGAGCTGACTGGGACGCTGGCGTTTCTGGAATCCACCTGGCGAAGATTCACGCCGCATGGCGTGTATGATGCGTTTTTCATCGATGGCAGTCTGGCGCAATTACACCGTGCGGACCAGCAGTTTGGTCGTATCTTTGCGGCATTCGCCACCCTGGCAATTGTGATCGCCTGTCTCGGCTTGTTCGGATTAGCAGCGTACAGTGCGGAGCAACGTACCCAAGAAATGGGTATTCGTAAAGTGCTTGGCGCTTCGGTGACAGGGCTGGTTAATCTGCTCTCAGTGGAGTTTATAAAACTCGTAGCCATTGCCAGCGTTATTGCCTGGCCAATCGCCTGGTTTGCCATGAGCCGGTGGCTGGCCAATTTCGCCTATCGCGTTGAGATTGGGTGGTGGGTATTTGCTTGGTCTGCAGGACTAACGCTGGTGATTGCGCTGGTGACCGTGAGCACACAGGCCATCCGCGCTGCTCTGGTGAATCCGGTGGAGTCGCTGCGATGTGAATAAACTGAGTGAACAAACAGTGAGCATTTGCCAGTCAATTCTTTTTTCTTGCTTCAGCGCTAATTTCTAACTAACCTGGATTATTCACGAATCTGCCTTTTTAGCCCGATGGTGAACCATCAGGCTAATCTCAGGCAAGACGGCTGAAGCCGCCTTCAGGCGGGTTC
>CAZVSL010000256.1:0-4885 GCA_964629935.1 uncultured Calditrichaceae bacterium
CGTTAAGCGCTTGATTCTGGGTGGAAGCCGCGACTTTGCGTTTGACCGCGAGATGTGTGATGAATGCTTTGACGTCGTCGCCGGTCAACGATTCGGGAGACCTGGCGTGGGTAAAGGCCTGAAATTGTCTGGTCCACCGAGCATAGGTTTTGAAGGTCTTGGGAGAATAATGACGTATTTTGATAGCTGCGTGCAAATCGGCAATGAGTTTGTCCCACGCTGCATTTTCGCGCGGCCGGGTAGACGAAGATTTCTGCGACCTGTCCTGGCCGCCGACAGCAGCCGTTTCGGTATCTTCATGCAAAGCATAGTACAAATTGATGGCGTGCCCCGCCTGTTTCTGTTGCCGCACAGCCTGACCTTTCTCGTGAAGTTTGCGGATGAACAACGGCAGAGAAGCACGCTGGCCGGGATGAAGAGGATAGGCATGAAAACCTTGCTTGTGTTTTTGAGATTTGCTATGTTTAGATAAATATTTGGAGAATTACACTATGAGTCAAATCATCGTTGATACTCGAATCTCTAAAGGTCATCTAAAATTACAAGATATTCCTCTGGAGGATGACACAGAGGTAAAAGTCATTGTTATTCCCAAGGCAAATCTAACAAAGATGTCTTTCAAGAGATCGCAAAATCTAACCAAACCGATTAAGGGTAATCTTTCTGATGACATCATATCGGAAAGACGGGATACATGAATTTATTCCTGGATACCGCTGCACTTGTAAAATTGTATCATGATGAAGATGGCACAGAGAATTTATCGAACTTTATCAATGAGTATTCGTCGGACCTGATTCTGACGATCTCGGATTTGATTATATTAGAGTTCCACTCCGCAATCTTAAGAAGAGTGAGAATGAAACAAATCAGTGTTGATTTAGCAAGACAACTCTTTGAAGAACTCAATAAAGATATAGCTTGGATGAATATTTCTGAAGTCGACAAGTCGGTTAAAACGGAGGCAGCGAACTTATTATCCACCCATGCTCCTACAAAGAATTTCAGAACATTAGATTCACTTCAGCTTGCTACAGCGATTGTTGCACACGAACGTCTCCCAATAGATTACTTCATCACTGCTGATGAGCGCCTTTTAGAAACCGCACAAAATTATTTCCCGGTATATTTTTGAGCATTTTCGCAGATATTTTTTGTTTATTAAGCTAAGTGCCCATTACCCCTTTGCAGGTGATTTGCATGTTAGGCGCAGTACAAAACAGGATATAATGGAGATTTCAAATTGGATATCTTTTGGTACCGGACTAATTGTTGGGTTAGATGTGATTTTATCCCATTGCAGATGCAGAGCAACAAAACCCTGATTGTCGAAAAAAGAGGAGTCCCGTCATGAAAAAAATGACCACTTTCAGTGTAGCTGTACGACTGCTTTTCATAGCCATAATTTGTAATACCACACTTTTGACGGCACAGGAGTTGCCGGAAAGAGCATCCCCGTTTACTGCCGTAAAATGGGAAGAAGATACACCCATTGTGATGTTCAAAGGCGAGTGGTACAAGTTCGAACAACTCGACGAATTGCCGACAACAGAGATCGTCAGCTTTTGTAAAAAGAAATACGGCGATCGTTGGCAGAAACGATTTTCCGAAGACCTGGTTGAAGTGCTGGCCGAGATGGATTACAAGCCAAAAGTCGACGTGAAACTTCTATTAAGAAAAGATGGCAAGTTGTTTATGAAGAACGGGGTCATGTCTGAAGAAAACCGCAGCCACGTCCGTGATTACAACAAGAATCCCGACGCAACCGTGGCGGCGGCAACAGAAGCTCCCACAAGCAAAGCAACTTCTGCTAAAAGCTGGACTTCGGAATCAGATTACCGCAATATCGCGGAACGCATGGCAAGTCAATCGGATGAACTGTGGGACAGCAAGCCGAAAGCCGGCAGCGCCAACCTTCGCTTCCTGTTACAAAAGAACGGTAAGCCGTACGCTGGTAAAGTCTCCATTAATACGGAATTCGGATTTACCGCCAGATTTCGCGGACGTCAAATTCATCAGGGCTTTAACCCGAACAGCAACGGCAGGTGGGTCAATGACGGATTTGAACCTGGTAGCTGGGATTTGCTTATAGAAGGGGTCGGCCCTTTCGAAGGGTTTAGCTGGAGAAAAAAAGGAATAACCGTCAACGCCGGGGAGTCACCCCTTTTTATCATCAATTTAGAATAATCACAGCAGCAGCAGCCTAACGATTTCATTCACCCGACAAAAGGGCGGTTGTTCTGTGGGTTGGTTCCGTGCTCTCTCCACGCTTAGCCACTTCTGGCATTGCTCGCGACCAGGAGCGCGTCCTTTGGGTCGGTCTTGGAAAAATCGTGATTGAAGAAAGGCCTGGAGCGTTTGGTGGTCACCGGACTGACCAGCACGACCGGATAACCCCGGCCATGCGCGTAGTAGGCCAGAGTCAGCCAGAAGTTGCACGAACGTTCGATAGCAAAGACACAGTTTTGTGAGTTGATTTTGACCTCGAGACTTCTAAGTTGTTCAAAGAGTTTGTTGAAGCCGGTTGCATCTGGCTTGCACGTGAACGGTTTGCACATGGCGAGGCCGTCGGTATCGACTATCGCGACTTGATGTTTTTTGCGGGCAGGGTCTATGCCCACCACCACTTTACCGGAGATAAAGTGCCTTTTTGTCTGCAACGTCTCAAAAATCATTGTTTGGTTCCTTTCATTTTTTCAAACAATATCTTAGCAGATAGAAAGGCACTTCTTTTTAATTTGTCAAGATGCATGTTGTAAGATAGACATTGTTAGCGCAATGTTTAGCCTTTACGGCGCTGAGTCGGAAAGTGAACGTGAGAATTTCCTAAGATCATGTATAGACGGCTACCCGGAAAAGGCCGCATTGACATTCGTGGTAAATTATCTCAGGGAGCACGGCTTGGAGGGGCAAGAAGAAACAGACAAATATTGTATTCGCTCGGCCAAGAACATCTTGGATTGCCTCGCAAATGCGCAAAGAAATCAAATAGGTTCTCCAAGCGGAAGGACCCAAAAGTCAATGAATAACGAATAGGTCAATTTTTGTGCAATCACGTTTGGTGCTTCGGCGGCGTTAGCTGTGTAGAAACAGATGCTTAAGTCAAGGAACACATGAAAGAAACTGTTTACATTGAGACGAGCGTTGTAAGTTATTACACGTCGAACCCGAGCAGAGATTTAGTGATTGCTGCACGTCAAGAGATTACTCGGCAGAAATGGCCTGAGATACTTAAATCATTTGAAATCCATATATCCGCCTTGGTTATACAAGAAGCTGAACAAATATCAGTGGTGGAAGCTGAAGGGTATCAGTGTCCGACCATATGTTCACCAGAAGAGTTGTTAGGAGAATGACAATGAAAGACCCAATAGTAGACGAAGTACGGGAAGCTCGTAGGAAGCATGCTCAGCAATTCAATTTTGACCTACACTCGATTTGCGCGGATTTGAAAAAGAAGGAAAAGGAGTACGGCCAGAAGTACGGGCATCCAATTAAATCTTTACCACCAAAATCTGTTAAAACAGCAGCAGCTAACATTTCATCAACCTGACTCTGCCGCTGCGGTGTGTTAGCTGAGTTTTGAGCACTGTCGCAAGTTTCGGCTTTTTAACAGGTTAAGTGCCCTGAATGGCAGCGAAGGTTATGACCCTGTTAGACTGTATGACTGTATGAAAATTGGAAAATGTAAGGTAATAAATTGATCGGGCAAGAAGTACTTCACTACAAAATCGTTGAGAAACTCGGCGAAGGCGGAATGGGTGTGGTGTACAAAGCCCATGACTCCAAGCTCGAACGAGAGGTTGCCATCAAGTTCCTGCCGCGGCAAATCACAGCTAACGCGGAAGAACGGGAACGGTTCAAAATTGAGGCAAAAGCGGCTGCCGCCCTTAACCATCCGAACATTGCCACTATTCACGCCATTGAAGAAGTCGACGATGAATTGTTCATTGTCATGGAATACATTGAAGGCAAGGAATTAAAGGAAATCGTAGGGACACAAGATGTTATGCCCCTATCTGATGTTTTTAATTACGCCACCCAAATAGCCGATGGCTTGCAAGCCGCCCATAAAAAAGGCATCATCCACAGGGACATTAAAAGTGCGAATATCATGATTACCGAGGAACGTCAGGTCAAAATCATGGACTTTGGTCTCGCAAAAGTACGCGGCAGTGCGCAGCTCACCAAAGTTGGAACGACTTTGGGTACGGCCGCCTACATGTCGCCCGAGCAAGCTCGTGGAGATGAGGCAGATGAGCGTGCGGACATCTGGTCGTTTGGCGTGGTTTTGTATGAAATGTTGACAGGCCAACTTCCCTTCAAAGGCGATTACGAACAAGCAGTGATTTACTCCATTTTAAATGAAGAGCCAGAGTTTCCTGACGAGGTTCCTGTAAACTTCCAGCAAATTCCGCAAAAGGCTCTTGCAAAAAATCTGACCGAACGCTACAAACACATGGACGAGCTGCGGAACGATCTAAGTCAAGTTCGAGAGACAAAAGATCTAAATGCAACTGCCAAGGTCCGCAAAAAAGCATCGTTCCCCAGACCCCGCGTTTACTTTGGCGTTGCAATCCTTTTGATTCTGCTAACCGTAAGCGGACTCACTTATTTCCTGAACCGCAGCCGGCCCATCGATTCCATCGCGGTGATGCCATTTTCGATCAAAGACACTGAGGAAGAATGGAAGTGGCTTGGAAACGCCGTGATGGAGCTTCTTAATACTGAGCTAGCGCAATATCCATCTGTAAAAACCATCGATGCGCTAAAATGGAACAAGCTTCAGCGCAAGCTCGGCATCCAAGACGATGGCAACATGTCGTTGGAAGAGACCTCCCGAATCGCTCGAGAAGCCAAAGCGCAAAACATCCTGATGGGAAGC
>CAZVSL010000256.1:4895-5597 GCA_964629935.1 uncultured Calditrichaceae bacterium
GTGGAAAAGCATGGTAATAATTTAATTCTACAAGGCCAGATTTATGACACGCACAGCGGCAAGCTTCTGAAGGAGATTGGGACCTTTGAGGGAAACGTCAGTCAGTTTTATGATCTCATTGACCGGTTATCAAATGAACTGAAGCAATCCCTGGAATTTGAGGTTTCGTCCAGCGGAAACTCACATAGTGTCTCCGAGCTGACAACTCAATCACTCGATGCTTATAAGTACTATTTAGAAGGGCGGGACGCGGCTTTAGATAACCGCTACAAAGAAGCGATTCCCAAGTTAAGCCGGGCAATCCGTTTGGATTCTACTTTTGCTGACGCTTATTATTTTCTGGCGTGGCAATATTCTAAGATTTATGAATATAAGAAGGCCAAAGAAATACTGCTCAAAGGCAAACCACATGTAACAAAACTTTCAGAGGCAGAACGTCTTAAATATCTCATACAGGAAGCGTCCATTGATCGGCGCTGGAAGGACCACGCTGCCTATATTGAGCGTCTTTTGGAACTCAATCCGTTCAAGGCAAGCCTCCATTACAAATACGGCTATACACAGTTCATCTTTTTTCGAAATGTTGATGCGGGCATTGCTTCGTTGGAGAAATCTTTGAAAATTGATTCCACTTATAGCGGTTCCTACAAGACGCTAGGAGAAGCGTACCTAGCAAAGGGAGAAAAAAAGAAAGCCTTTGAC
>CAZVSL010000256.1:5607-8567 GCA_964629935.1 uncultured Calditrichaceae bacterium
ATTAGACAATATATTCGGCTCAACCCTACGGATGTGAGGCCGCTGAGTGTCATGGCGGACATGCAGATTTTGACTGGAGACTATGAGACGGCCATCAGAAATTGCGAGCGTATCTTAATCATACAACCACGTTATCACAACGCCCTTTACAACCTGGCTCGTGCTTATATCGGACAAGGAAGATATTCCTTAGCTTTTAAGACTCTTAATCGCATGATAGAATCTATCACAATCCCCACGTACAAAGCTGATGGACACCTGCTCCTGGCAAGACTGTATTTTTTGCAAGGAAAATTGCCCGAAGGGTTAAAGCAGTTGCAACATGTCGTAGAACTAGATTCCCACTATTCAGATGCCCATTGGTTACACGGCCTAATTCTGCTTGCGAGAGACGACAAAGATGGTGCATTAGAAAAACTCTCGAATCTCGAGCAAATGTTGACGGATAAAGAGGGCATTGACGATATGTGGTTATTCTATCATTTGAAAGCACAAATAACTCTTCGAGAAACCCGATTTGATGAGGCCATAAAATATTTGCAAAAAGCTTTGGAGTTAGCCCCTTTAGATCGTTCGTTCTACTTGACTGAGTTAGCTGATGCCTTTGCTCAATCAGGACAAATTGATGGCGCAGTTCAAAATTATCAAGAAGCATTGACATTTAACCCGCAAGATGTACATGCAGGCCTTGGATTGGCCAGAGCATTGGAAAAGCAGCGAAAACTCAGACAAGCTTTTGGCGCATACAACAATGTCCTTGAATTATGGTCAGGGGCCGATGATGGGATAAGGGAGATTGAAATTGCGAAAAAGAAAATAACGGAGTTGCGAAAAACTTTATAACTCTAAACTAAACGCAAGATAAAAGAGAAATTGCTCAAAAGTGGCGGAAAGCATAAACGCGTCCCACCGCAGCTACAAAAGATGGTGATTCGCAAATTGGATATGGTAAATTGTGCGAACGAACTTCGCGATTTAAGTTCGCCACCGTCAAACCACCTCCACCCTATCCGTGGAGGTCGAGAAGGACAGTGGGTCATTTCCGTCAGCGGTCCGTGGCGTTTATGTTTTAGATTTGAGGACGGAGCCGTTTATGACGTCGAATTGGTTCAGTATCAACTTCGAGCGTTCGTTGCTGACCGTGCAGAAAATTTATGTGAGCACTGCTTGACACATGAAGAAGACACCTTCTTTGGGGGTGTCAGGTTGACCACATTATCAGCCTTAAACATGGCGGTCAGACGGAAGCAGATAATTTAGCTTATGCCTGTGCTATCTGTAATCGAAATAAAGGAAGTGATATCGGTTCAATTTTGCTAGCTTCAAAGAAATTCACCCGCCTTTTCAATCCACGCACAGACCTATGGTCACAGCACTTCAAGTTAGATGGAATGATTATAAAACCGCTTACCGGGAAACCGGCGGTACGATGAGTTGCATACCTGGAGCTATGAGACGGTGTGCTGAAGGCCTGAACGGTATGGTGGACAAGTAAGACGGTGCGCGAGTGCACATTAAGCCGACGGCTGCACCATGGACGGAGTTGCACTTTGGCAAACCGATTCTGAACATCCGGCTGGCGACAGTCAGTTAGCCTAACCGAATCCCGCGTTTTTGCGGGATACGTGAGCCGTATGCCCGGTGGTGTAGCAGGGGTGGAGCCGTGAGGCTTCCCCCTATGCTGATTCGACGTGGAGAACAATGATGAGATTCAAAATCATCTACAATGGTCTTCTTTTCACTCTTATTTTTGCCGTGATGGCAAAAGCCACTGAACTGAGTCTGGTGGTCACATCTGGTCATTCTCACAACGACTATCAGCAAACTAGACCTCTTTGGGATGCGATAGAAAATAAATTCATAAGCATCGAAGTTGACATTCACCTTGTCGGTCAGGCTCTGTTAGTGGGTCATGACGAAGATGACCTTAACGAGAATCTGACACTTCAATCCCTCTATTTAAATCCCCTACGGGCCTATATCAATGAAAACAACGGCTGGGTGTATCCTGAACATGAGCTGTTTTTGCTGATCGACATAAAATCATCACCTGAACCCACATATCAGGCGCTCCGGAAGGAGCTAGTCAAGTATGCGGATATTTTAACGAGATATAACTCCGATAGCATTAGAAAACGAGCCGTTTCTGTCATAATCTCTGGAAATCGTCCACGAGAATTGATGCAAAATGAACATACTCGATATGCCACCTACGATGGTCGAATTCAGGATTTGAACAGTGAGATACCCTCAAATTTCATAATACTGATTAGCGACAACTGGGAAGAGCATTTTGCCTGGCGTGGAAAAGGTGAAATGTCGAAAGAAGACCGTAATAAACTAATGCAAATAATTGACCGGGCCCATTTAGACAATTACAAAATTCGTTTTTGGAATCTTCCGACAAATAACATGCCTCAACCTGAGGCAGTCTGGGAAGAGCTGATTGAATTAGGAGTAGATCTAATCAACGTGGATAACTTGAAGGCATATCGGGAATTTTTCTCTAATGGACGTGCTGGCCGAAAATCAAATCAGTTGCCTCGAAATAGATAATCGTCTAACGACTTAAGAGTTGGCAGCGGACGCGTTGTCCAGCGTCCGTCTGCAACGATGGGTTGAACCCCGACAGTCATTCTCATATTTTATGAAAGGACAGGTGTCAACGGGTACTCAAAAGCGGCCATACTCAGCGCGTAATTTTCTGGCTTTCTTCCTGGAGTCCAACTGGAGGGAATGTGGCAAAGGTTCTGAAGATGGAAGAGCCAACACTCGTTCGACAACTCCTTGTCCTTGGATGGCCTTACCGCCGTATATAGAGCAGTTTGAACACACCACGTAAGCTGCCGGTCTATTTCCCACTCATGCTCTCGGCGGTCACCTTGCCCGAAACGATAAACACCCGGCCCGAGCGCGAGCCGTTCACGGCACTCCAGGCTGAGGTTACCAGTAAGTCAATG